>JBAVYG010000333.1:0-3786 GCA_049698675.1 Terriglobia bacterium | reverse complement strand
CACGGCGTTCAGGCGGACGTCGCCTTTGGCGACTTCAAAGCGAACGGGGAGTTGGCTGAGGAACTTCTGAATCACCGATTGCTTTTCAATTCCGATTACCGAATCGTAAGGCCCTGTCATCCCGAGGTCAGTAATATAGGCGGCGCCGCGTGGAAGGATCGTCTCATCCGCGGTTGGGATATGAGTGTGCGTGCCGACCACCGCCGTCACGCGGCCATCGAGGTACCAGCCCATGGAAACCTTTTCGGAAGTGGCCTCCGCATGCATGTCCACGATTCGGATCTTTACCTCAGCAGGAATCTTGGCAAGCTGCTCGTCCGCCGTCCGAAACGGGCAATCGATGGGGTTCATAAAGACCCGCCCTTGAAGATTCAAGACAGCGTAGCCGAATCCGGATCGAGTCTTGCCCAAGTGCAGCCCGTGGCCGGGAACGCTGTGGGGATAATTGGCGGGCCGAAGCAGGCGGCCGTCGGAATGCTCATTCAAATAAGCATAGATCTCTTTCTTGTCCCAGATGTGATTTCCCGAAGTCAAAACGGCGATCCCCGTGTCGAGTAACTCTTCAACCAGTGGAGGCGTGATGCCAAAACCGCCGGCAGCATTTTCGCCGTTGGCCAGCACCAAGTCAGGGTCGTACTCCCCAAGCAGCGCGGGGAGCATTTCCTTTACAATGCGCCGACCGGGTTGGCCGAAAACATCACCAATGAAGAGTATTCTCATGCCTTGATTCAAACCGCTTCCTTCAGGAAGCGGTCGAGTATCCGGGAGCACTCATCCACCTTCTCATCGACGCGTTGGGTTGTTTCCTCGTACTTCGCCTTCATCCGGTGGTACTCGTCAGCGACATTGAGCGCCGCCAGCACCGCGACGCGCAGCGAATCCACCGTCCGTGTGCGACCGGCGATAGCACGCATCTTGACATCCAGATATTTCGCCAGCTTTTGGATGTACTCCTCGTCGAGGTCGCCCCGCACGAAATATTCCTGATCGTATATAACCACCCGGATCCCTTCGGCATCCTTGGCCACGTTGGCGACCTGCCTCCTTCGCTGGGTCTGAGCCTCGACCCCGCACCGTTGGAAAAGGAAATTCCGCCTCCATTATCCGCTGGATTCCGGGGTTGTCAACGCATCGATCCGCTGGAGAAGCTTCTCGACGCGAGTTCGCACCTCTTCCCGTTCCCGCCGAAGTGCGACGAGCTCCTGTTCGTGTGCGTCAATCACTTTGACTCGTTCCCTGGATTCCGCCCTGAGCTTTTCGAGATCATGTCGCAAAGCGAGCCTCTCCGTCTGGGCTTGCTTGAAAAGCTCGATGGCCCTCTGGACTCTCTCTTCGAGTTTTTGCAGTCGATCTTCAGTGTCGCCCAAGAAGCTTCCTCGTTCCAGAATTGCCTCCCCAGGATCGGGTCATCGGATCATTGGGCCATCGGGTCATCGGGCCATTGGGTCATTGTGTCATCGGGTCATTGGGAAGCAAGAGCTCTTGGACCAGTATCATTCCCGAGGTCCGGCTTCGAGACTTGCTCACCGAAGCCAATGAACTGCGGGCAATCTTTGCCCCATGCCTCTGGACAGCGAGGCAAGAAAGGAAAACTCAATCAATGTCTCAATGACCCGATGACCCGATGACCCAATGAATCAATGGCTAAATGCCCCGTCAGCCTCGCAAACACACGCCCAGCGGTTCGAGCGCCGCCATGACCCTTTGACCGGCGGCTGAGATTTCCTCACTCGTCATTGTATGCGCCTGGCTTTGAAAAGTAACACGCAAAAGAAGGCTGTAATGGCCAGCCGGTATTGAGCCACCCCGGAAAAGGTCCACAGGGCGGAGACTTTGAATTTCCTCCAAAGTCAAACGTTGGAGAGCGGCTTCGAGCCGCGCAAACGTTACTGCCTCAGGAACCACCAGCGAGAAATCGCGTTCCACCGCAGGAAACTTCGAAAAAGGGCGGAAGGCACGGGAGCGAAGGGGAAAAGCCAAAAGGCGTTCGAAGTCCGCTTCTGCGAGCCATGCCGGCTGGCGCAATTTGTAATCGTGTTCGATCTCGCGGCTGAGCCGTCCGAACATCACGAGCGTCTCGCCTTGCGATGTGAATCGGCCACTCTGGCTGACTTCGTAGTGCCCGCATCCCGCCGTTCCAAATTCGATTCCTGCGATCTCAAAAAGTCCCAACAAGGCTTCGAGATCACCTTTAAGGTCGAAGAAATCGAGGGCCCTTTCGCTATCGTGGACGGAGGCCGGGCGCCGGCGCCCGGTAAGACCCAGGGTCAGAACACGCCGCTCCTCCGGCGTCCCGCTCCCCGACAACGCATAGGTCTTCCCCAGCTCGAACAGACGTACGTCGTTTTGATCCCGATCGAGATTCCAGCGCAGGGCGTGGACCATGCTCGGAGCCGCTGACGAGCGCAAGGCGGAGGCATCCTGGCTAAGCGGATTGGCCAGGACAACCGGAGGCTGGTCAGTGAAGCGAGAGTTCTCCTCCGGATCCACCATCGAAAACTGGATCGTCTCACAGTATCCAAGGCTGCAGAGAAGATTCGAAGCCGCTAATTCTTTTTCCCGGGTGGCGTCGCGCTCCACCCGCGGGGGGGCAGGACGCAGTCGCGCCGGGAGGCGGTCGTAGCCGAAATGCCGTGCGACTTCTTCAATCAGGTCGACCTCACGTGTGACGTCCAGGCGAAATGAAGGTGGGGTCACCCGCCAGCCTTCCGTTCCTCGGTGCTCGGTCATGAACCCCAGAGATCGAAGGGTTCGCTCGACCTCTTCCCGCAAGATTTCCGCGCCCAGAATGCGCTGGATTTCGCTGCGTCTCAGAACGAGGTCTTCGCGAAGCCTCGGCCTCGGGTAAACGTCCACGAGGCCACGAAGGATTTCGCCACCGGCCAAGTCAGCAATCAGGCTGGCGGCAGCATCGATGGCCACGGGGGCCATTTCGATGTCCGCTCCGCGCTCAAAGCGATGCGAAGCCTCCGTGTGCATTCCATGGAGCTTCGCGGTACGCCGGATCGAAAGCGGGTCAAACCAGGCGCTCTCCAGCAGTACGGAATGCGTGGAGGAAAAAATCTGTGAATCTTCGCCGCCCATGACGCCGGCCAGCGCCACAGGCCGCTGGGCATCGGCGATGACCAGATTCTCAGAGGTGAGCAGGCGGTCCGTACCCTCCAGGGTGCGCAGCAGCTCGCCGGGAAGCGCCCTACGCACGATGATCTTCCGCTCTCTTAGGCGCTCCAAGTCAAAGGCGTGCAGAGGATGTCCGAGCTCCATGAGCACGTAATTCGTGATGTCCGCAACGTTGTTGATGGGCCGCTGGCCCACGGCCTCCAGGCGCTTGACCAGCCAATCCGGTGAGGGCTGCACTTGAACATGGTGAATCACTCGCCCGCAGTAACGCGCGCAAAGGTCAGGATCGGCGATCTGGATGGAAACTTCCTCGGAAGTTCGAGCGCCGGATTCCTTGACGGAAATTTCCAACCGCTTCAACGGCTTTCGGTAGAGAGCAGCCACTTCCCGCGCCACTCCGTAGTGGCTAAGGCAGTCCGGTCGGTTGGTAGTGATTTCCACCTCCAGCACCCAATCGTCGCCCACCGCCGCCACGGATTCCACGTTCAGACCGACCATGGTCAGGTCAGCCTTGAGCTGGCGGGGCTCGGTGGGAATTTCGACGAATTCTTTAAGCCAGTTAAAGGAAACTCTCATTGAACTAAGTTCGCAGTCAACAGTTCACAGTCGACAGTCTCTCCCCCGCTGTCATTCCGAGCCCTTCGCTGTCATCCTGAGCGCAGCGAA
>JBAVYG010000332.1:0-1642 GCA_049698675.1 Terriglobia bacterium | reverse complement strand
GGCGGCGTAAAGCCGCCTCTACATCAAATTGACCCACTACCCCCCTTTACGCAACCACGATTCTCGGGCTTAAATAGTGTACAATCTCAGGGATTTGAGGCCAGCAGACCCGGATCGCATAGGTAATGAGAGGCAAAGAGCATTGAGGTCAGGGCAATTTAAAACGATTATCACCGACAGTCATTTCTGGGCGCCAGCGGTTGTCCTGATTCTTGGTGCTCTGCTTCTTATTTACCTTCATTGAGAGGATACCCACCTGTCCACAAGAGCCGGAACTCCACCTCAAACCACAGCTCGTTCGCTGCACGTGGTGGGGGTGTTTTCCGGTCTCGCTGCCGGCGCTTGGCTTGGGGGGGCGGAAGCTCCGACGAAGCTAGTGACCGTGGGCTTATCACCCTATGTGATTTCGCTCAGCATGGTCGCGGGTGTGTTCGTTGCCCGTTGGACGCTTCCCACCGTTCTGAAAGGCACGGGTTACGTATTCCATGACCTCCGGGCAAGAGCTCATCTGATGATTTGGGCGATCCTTGCAGGGGCCCTGTGGGCGGTTGCAAATACCCTGACGGTTTTTGCCATACGGGACGTGGGGCTCTCCGTGGCTTTCCCGTTATGGAACATCAACAGCCTGGTGGGTTTGTTCTGGGGGTGGTTTTTGTTCAACGAGCTGCGCGGCGCGGGCGCCCGTCAGTCGATGAAGGTCCTGGGCGGCGCATTCGCAATCGTACTCGGAGCTTGCCTCCTGGCCTATGCCAGCGGGCAACATGGTATTGGGGCGCCGCATCGCGCGGGGGCTGGCATCCTGGCGGCGCTGGGCGCGGGACTGCTCTGGGGAACGATGTACATTCCCTATCGCAAGGCCTACATCAGCGGCATGAACCCGCTCTCCTTCGTGACGGTTTTTACGGTAGGAGAGCTTTTCACCATGTCGGCTCTGGCACTGCTTTTTCACGGTGGCCTTGCGCCACTCCTGCAGGAACTCGGCCGCGCGCGTCCGGTGCTTTTTTGGCTCTTCCTGGGCGGATTCTGTTGGGTATTGGGAGACCTGTTTCAGCAATACGCGGCAAAATATATTGGCATTGGGCGTGGCATCCCTTTGTCGAATACGAACCAGCTCTGGGGCCTGGCGTGGGGCGCCCTGGTTTTCGGGGAACTCAGCGGGAAGGGCGGGGCCACCCAAGGATTGATCATTGCTGGCTCGATCATGATGATCGCGGGCGCCGTGGCAATCAGCCTGGCCGAGGCGCCGGCCTCCGAACAGGAATCGTGGCGGGCCAGTCAACGGCGCGAATGGGAGCGCTACCAACTCGATCCCTCACCACCGGAGGCAGCCGCGCCGGGGGAGGACCTCGTCGCCAAGCAGGGAGTGGCCCGCCATTGGTGGGATGTTCCGATCGTCGTCGCGGCCGTGGGGGTCTTCCTCGTGCTGGCGCGAGGAGCGCGACGCCCCCCTATGGCGATAAACCTTTCTTTGACGGTACTGCTCGCCCTCGCCATGCTGGGCCTTCTCGTCGCCTGCGGCAGGGTGCTTTGGAAACGCACAAGGTTCTCGTAGCACCCGCCATCAGAGTAGGTGGACATACAACTCCGAGGTGCGTTGCGGGCGCCTCTGGAAACGAACAGGATTCAGGATTCGGGATTCAGG
>JBAVYG010000331.1:0-6866 GCA_049698675.1 Terriglobia bacterium | reverse complement strand
GGCGAAAAGCTCGAGGTGGTTTACGGCATTCATGCTGTCATGGAGGCCGTGCGCACCCGCCCGGTCGACTACGTGCTGGTCACGCAAGGCCAGCACAACCCACGCGTGCAGGAGATCATTGATGCCTGCCGGGCTCACGGCATTGGCCTGCGTTTTGCTCCCCGGCCGGCGGTGGAGCGCGCGGCGGGTAACACGCAACATCAGAACGTTGTGGCGGTGTGCACGCCTCGAACCTATGACGACATCCAAACTCTTCTGGCACATTCCGCGAGGCCCCTGCTCGTTGTCCTTGACGGAGTGGAAGACCCTGCCAACCTGGGGGCCATTGTGCGCACGGCGGTGGCAGCCGGTTGTGAGGGGATTGTGATTCCGCAGCGCCGCGCCGCAGGAATATCGCCCGCCGTGGCGCGAGCTTCGGCCGGGGCCCTCGAGCACGTGAAGATTGCGCGGGTCACCAACCTGGTACGCACGCTGGAGGAGATAAAAGAGCGCCAGGTATGGGTTTACGGATTTGAGGCCCAAGCCGGGAAGTCTTATCTTGACCTGGACTATGCGCAGGGCTGCGCGCTGGTGTTGGGCGGAGAGGGGGCGGGCTTGCACCGCTTGGTGCGGGAAGCGTGCGATGAACTGGCCCATATCCCCCTGCGCGGCCCCGTGCCTTCGCTCAATGTTTCCGTGGCAGCCGCTGTGGTGCTCTATGAGGCCCTGCGCCAACGCGCGTGAGAGCCGAAATTCGAAAATCGAAATTCGTAGCGAGTTTCGAATTTCGAGTTTCGGTTTTCGACGGCCTGCAACGCCAAGGCACAGGCGCACATCTTATGAATAAGCGAGGCTGTGCGTAAAGGAGCGAATGCCTATGAATTCTACTTCTGCTTTTCTAAAGTCCGCCTTATCGCTGGTTCTCGCGAGTGGCTTTTGTGGCCTCATCCTGTTTCCCTCTGCCCGCGCCCAGGAGGGAGTAGCCGGCGATAACCCCGTGGTCTCGAAGGCCAAGCAAGAGCCGCCTGCTGACACCAAACCGTCCAAGAACGAGTCGCAGATTCGGGTCACGTCGAACTTGGTGACGGCGCCGGTGACGGTGATTAATTCCAAAGGCGACTTTGTTTTCGACCTGGAGGAAAAGGACTTCGAGATTCTGGACAACGGCGTGCGCCAGCGCATTGAACAGTTTGGTCTGGAGCAGCACAAGCTGTTGGCGGTCATTGTGGTGGAAACCAATAGCACGTCGGAGCCGCTGCTCGCCGAGGTCCGCCCCCTCGGTCCGGTTTTCTCCAGCCTGATGCTGGGGCCACAGGGAGAGGCTGCGGTGATCACTTACGGCGATCAGATTCGAGTTGTCCGGGACTTGACCAAAGACAGCAATGAGCTGGAATCCGCCCTGCGCGGTCTCGAGGCGCGTGGCAGCTCGGCTCATCTGACTGACGCCTTGGCGCGCGCCATCTCGCTGCTGGAAAGCCAGCCGAAGGAAAACCGCCGAGTGATCGTAGTTTTTTCGGATGGCCATGACTTGGGGAGCGAAACCCGGAAGGAAGAGGTCGTGCAACGCGCCGTGAACGCGGGGATCACGATCTACGGTCTGGGATTCAGCCCGGGGCGCGCGCTGCTGGCCAGGCAACCGAAGGCTCCCCCACCGGACCCCCTGGACGTCAACGTGGCACGCCCCTTGCCTCCCGGCACTGCGCCCACTCCCTCGAACGAGGAGAAAACCTATGATGTGCCCACGCTCCCGATCGTCCCACTTATCCTGGCGAGCGGGGAAATGATCCGCTCCACGGTGGCCAAGAGCGCCCTGGAGTTCTATGCCGGGTACACGGGCGGGGTGTGTTATGCGCACTGGTCAACGAAGAAGGTGCAGGATGAGCTCGGCCGCATTGCCGGGGAAATCCAGAGCCAGTATGAAATCGCTTACGTGCCTCACGCGCCCAGCAGCGAGAACGGTTTTCACCGCATCCAAGTGCACGTGCACCGAAGCGGGGTCAAGGTGCGGACAAAGGCAGGTTATTTCTTAGGCGGGACCAATCCTTAACAGCCGAAACGCGAAATTCGAAACTCGAAAATCCATATCGGAGTCATCCCCGCAAGAGGAGCAACATCGGTGGCGAACGCGCCTCACGGAAATGACGACTGCACGGGTCCGCTTCCGAGTTTCGATTTTCGAGTTTCGATTTTCGGTCCCCTTACGTGTAATCCTCGTAGGGCATCACCTCGACACGCTTCCCTGATTTCAGCTCAATCTCGGCAAGATAAGGGCGCATCGAAAGGGGACCGACTCTCAAGACCACCACCTGAGTCACGCCCTGCTTTTTCGAGACAATGGTGAAATATTGATTTTGCTTGCCCGTAATCAGAGTATTGGGGTAGGTCGTCCACTTGAGCTTCAGCTTGCGGACGCGGCGGCTCACATCGGGGCGAAATTGCATCAGCGTAATCGTCGAAAAAGGCATAACCACCGAGCCCCCAGGACACTTGAAAACCAGACTCTCCAGCGTGACTTCCAACTTGCCGGCACAATCCATTTCGATTTTCTCGGTTCCGCCCGCATATTGAAAAATTGCGTCCCTGGTGGGTTCAATTCCAAAAGCCGCACTTGACGGAACTAGTATCATGAAGACCAGGGGCCAGATCTTCCGGGTTCGTTTTGCCCAATCTGATTTCATTAACCATTTGCTCCACAAGCATCAAGGGCCACGCCGGCAGTTCACCTCCGGCTCACTTCCCAATTCTAACCCGGGATTACCCTGCGGGGGAATATTTCTCTCGCGGCCACGTCATGCTGCCCCGGGCCTTCACCGCCCGCTCGGCAAACGCGTGCCTGCCTGGGAGGGGGCGTTGTAGACGGGGACGTCAACCTCAAGGTACCAGGGAACAGAGAGAGCACCCCAGCGCGCCGGCCGGAACGACCACCGCTCGATGCTCTTCCTTGCCCCTTCAAACAGAGAGGGAATGCCTTTCAGGATTTCCGAATCGATCACTTTGCCTTCCGCGTTTACCAGCAAGCGCAAGCGCACCGAAGGATCAGTGGAGGCGATCTCCTCCGGCCCCGCCAATACTTCGGGAGGTTTGACTTGACGGCGGAAGTCGGATTCCGCCTGCGCGGGAGCAAGATCCATTTTCTTTATCCGCAGCGTGAAATTAACGTCCACCACAGTTGCGAAAGAGGTGGAACCACCCTCTGCCGCATACGGGCGGTAACGCCACATTCGAACCCTGTCCAGCACGGCCGCCGCCAGAAGGGGGTTGCCGCTTAGCACGTGCGCCCCCACCACCGCACCGGCGGCGGAGACCACAAGGCGCACGCGAACTCGGCCCTGAATGTAGTTCACCTTGGCCAGGGCGGGGTACTCCGGAGGGACTTGCTTCAAAAGCAGGCCTGTAGCTTTTTTGGCATCCAGGACCAGGAGTTGCTGCTCTCCCTCTGCACGCTGTGCCCAGGCGCGCGGCAACTCAAGAAGGCAAAGCAGCGCGATGCTCATGCCTTTCAAGTAACGCCAGCCCGATTGGTGTACGCTAGCCATCGGCTTCAAAAATGACCTGAGCGACAACGTAACGGTCAGAGTGTGAAATCGATACCGCGGTGCGCGTTACTCCCATGCGGCGGGCAATTTCCTCCGCCCGACCCCGGAGGATCAACTCCGGCTTGCCGCTCGGCGAGTGCGTTATTTCCACGTCCACCCAGCGTACCCCCTCACCCCAGCCGGTCCCCAAAGCCTTAAATGCCGCCTCCTTGGCCGCGAAGCGGGCGGCAAGCCGCTCCGCCTGGTTCTTGAACTTCCCGCAATACGCGATCTCCGCGAGCGTGCACACGCGCTTGGCAAAACGCTCGCCGTGCTTCTGGAGAGCTTCCTCGACGCGAGAGGTCTCCAATATATCGACGCCAGTCCCAATAATCATGGCCAAGAAGCCGGTGGCTGCGCCGGGCTCAGCGCGCTCTCTTAACAGTGCCGGTCGCTTCCTTGCGGTTCGCCGCGCGCTCGTAGGCTCTCACGGTGTAGTAAATGGCCTTGTCGAAAAAATGGTCTAACACTTGATGAAGTTCCTGCTCCTGGTAAAGCTCCACGGCAGAATCGACCAAGCCGGCAGCCCGAATATAATCTCGCAGATGATACTTGGTCAAGGTGAGAGCGTAAACGACCTCGCTGATGGGGATTCCCTCGGCCTCGCGTTCTTTTCCCAGCTCGGTGTAACTCGCTTCGATGTCATCTTCCGCTTTGCTGTTCAACCACAAGCCGAGATCCTTGTACACATTGTGGGCGCGATCGTGAATTGCTCCCCGGGAAAGTCGGTGGTAAGACGCCGTACGCAGGTTGGACTGAAGGTTTTCGACCAAGGCGCGCGTTAACTCTTCTGCGTGTTGTTCGATCATCCGGACCAGGCGATCAGATAACATGGTCCTCCTTTCTCTCAATTCGCAGATGGCTGCCTTGATGTGCTCAGATTCAGCCTAGCAGAGCGGCGGTCAAAGTTCAACCCGCCCGGCCACCCTGGCCAGCAGTTTCGGAAATCCAAGTTGGCGGGAGGGGCAAGCAAATCAATTATGAAATTGCCAGTCCTGAATCAGGTTTTTTGGTTTCTTTTATTTCTGGGACTTTGACGCAGCCCTGAGCCCGCGCCACCTGGGGACCGCGTGGGATGTGCTATATTCGGGATTTGGCTCCCCCAGTTTCACAAACCGTTTCGCGTGGCGGGCTAGCCTGGATTGAGCACCCGCTCATCGGCCGTTATTCTTGGCTGGTCCATGCATTCAGTACCCGCCGGGGTGGGGTGAGCCGTGCTCCGTCTGCGGGGCTGAACCTCGGATTCACGCCGGGCGAGCCGCGCGCCAGGGTGCGGGAAAATCGGGAACTTTTCTTCCAGCAGCTTGGCGCGGAACACTTCGCGCTGGCGGCGCTCCGGCAAGTCCATTCCGCCAGTGTCTATCAAGTTCTGCGTGCAACCTCCGGCGAACTCGAGTACCGCTTCGGCGGGAATCGACTGCCTGACCAGCCTGGCGTTGCGCAACCTGCGGGGGATGCGCTGTTGACCGAGGAGGCTGGTATCCTGCTGTCGGTGAGAACCGCCGATTGCCTGCCCGTGCTGCTGGTGGACCCGAAACATCGAGCTGTGGCGGCAGTTCATGTCGGGTGGCGTGGCGCGCTGGCGCGCCTGGTGGAAAAGGCTGTGGGGGAGATGCGCCGCGTGTATGGTTCTGAGCCTGAGACCCTGCTTGCCGTGCTGGGTCCTTCCATCCGCGCGTGTTGTTATGAAGTGGGGGAAGAGGTGGAGGAAGCGTTTCAGGGGCGCTTCCCGCACGCGGACAAGTTCTTTCGCAAGGTATCTGAACCCCCCGCCTCGCATCGCCAACAGCGTCCGCTCTCCTTTTTGAATATGCAGACGCCGGGCCACGACTCCGCCTGCGCGCCTCCCATTCACCTTGACCTGGTTGCCGTTGCCCAGGATCAGCTCCTGGTAGCAGGGCTTGCACCTCACCATGTCGCCGCGGTGGATTTCTGCACGGCCTGCCGCACGGACCTCTTCTATTCCTATCGCCAAGAGGGAAGCCGCACCGGCCGCATGCTGGCAGTCATCGGAATCTGTCCGATGGCACGCCAGCTCAGAGCGCTCGTTTCGGGGCGCCAGCCGGCGCCCTAGTGCGTTGTCCCACTTAGCAATTTACAGGCACGCGCTCTCACCACCCCCTGCCCCCTCCTCGGAGAGGAGGGGAGTTGGCGGGCTGGCTCCCCTCCTTGGTAAGGAGGGGTAGGGGGTGGTTGTCCTAAACAATTAGGGGGGAATCGGCGCGCTAGGCTCGCCGGTTCGCATTCCTTCCAGACGGAGCTGGCCGCAGGCGGCGCCAATATCCTGTCCGCGTGAAATGCGAATGTAGGCTGGAATGCGTCGTTCCGTCAGGAGGCGCTGAAAGGCTAAGACTCTCTCGAGAGGCGAGGGGCGATAAAGAAGCTCGGAGCCGGGATTGTAAGGGATAAGGTTGACCTTGGCGCGCATTCCTCGCAGCAGCTCCGCCACGCGCACGGCATCGGCGTCCGCATCATTAAAGCCGCCCAGAAGTACGTACTCGAAAGTGAGCAGCTCTCGCGGGCGCAACGGATAGGCGCGGCAGGCGCGCATGAGCTCGCGGAGCGGGTATTTTCGGTTGATAGGCATCAGCTCGGTTCGTTGCTGCTCGTTCGAAGCGTTGAGCGAGATGGCCAGCTTGGGGCGCATCGGGTCACGGGCAAGGTCGCGCACGCCGGGGACGATGCCCGAGGTGGAAATCGTAATGCGACGAAGCGGAACGCCAAGACCTCGAGGGTCCGCGAAAATCCGGATGGCTTTCATCACTTGGGCGAGGTTCAGAAGCGGCTCGCCCATTCCCATGAAGACCAGATTGAGCCTTGAACGGGGGGGAATCTCGTGGGCTTTTGCCACTGCCAGTACCTGTCCAAGAATCTCACCCGCAGAAAGGTTGCGCTTGAGTCCTAAGAGCGCGGTGAAGCAAAACCGGCAGTCCACGGCGCAGCCCGCTTGGCTGGAAAGGCAAAGCGTGACCCGCTCTTCCTCGGGCATGTACACCGTCTCAATGGCGGTGTTGTCCTGAAGACGCAGCAGGTAGCGGGCCGAGCCATCCTTCGATATGAACTCGCCCTCGACATCGGGGTAGGTGATTTCATAATGAGCCGCCAGGGCTTCTCTGAAATCCCTGTCGAGGTCCGTCAAGGCGGCCACATCCCTTTCCCGACGGTGGTAAAGCGCATGATAGAGCTGACGACCGCGATATGGCGCCTTCCCCAGCGACTGCAGGAGTCGTTCCAACTCCTGGCGATCAAGCCCCACAAGGTTACGGCCTGAAATTCCGGCGTTCATAGGATGCCCTGGTCTTAAGTCATGCT
>JBAVYG010000330.1:0-4747 GCA_049698675.1 Terriglobia bacterium | reverse complement strand
GGGTTTAGCGGAGGAGGTCGGCATTTACACCTTTACACTCAACGCCTCCGGCTCGGTCGCAAGCGGACAATTCTTTTCAGTTACATATCCTGCGTCTCTCCCCGTCTTGAAAGATTCGGAGTTTATTCAATGCACCGGTCCCGACTTCTCCGGAGCCCCGTCCTGTGCTCCCGCTTTAACGGCGACTCTAGTGGGCCAAACTGTCAATATAACGTTCAATAGTGGAGGCCCCTGGGCTTTCACTAGTACAGCTGACGAGCTCATCGTCACTGTTCGCGTTGATGCCACTAAGGCGACATGCGGGCCTAACCAGATACTCGCTACGGGGGGTACGCACAACCCTGTAAGTGGCCCGAATAGTCTCAGCCTCTCGGCTTCAGCAGTGACGAGTTTGCCTGTAGCAATCGTGATGTGCACGCCGAACCTCTCGTTCACCTTCGCGCCCAAAGATTGGGAGGTGGGGACGAATGGCGTGGCGGGTCAAGTCTTGAGCTGCATCGGAACAAAGGACGTTGGTCCGTATGATAATAGCTTCTGCGTTAACGTCGACGAGGAGTTCCCCAATGCGTTGACGAGCGAAAGTTACGAATACTCATCGGATCCCGATGCTACGAACGGGACCACTTTTACTATCACTCTTACGGACGTGCCCACAGGAGTCTATATCATGGCACAGGATCCTATCTATTGCAGTTCGTTTGGATCTAAGGACAAGGACTACTGCGGCACCGCTGGGGGTAACGGTTTTCCCGTTGGCTACGTTGCGGGTCTGACCGTCACCGCGGGTAAGCTCTCGTGTACGGCGGACGGGAACACGGTGGGCCCGCCCACGCAGACGTGTACTGCCACGTATACCGTGGACACGGAGGATGGCGGGTACGCGGAGAACATGGATGTATGTTTCAAGTTCTGGTCGAAGGGCCCACTGCCGACTGGGTATGTTGAGATATATGCTAACGTGGCAAAGGGTCCGGTCAACGACGCAACGGATACTTATATCCCGAGCTTTTCAGGCGTCTCGGAGCTAGCATCACCTGGGTTAAGTGTGGTGGACTTCAGCGACTGCCAGACCAACCTGCTGTTCCCCTACATCAATACCTACCAGGGCAGCGGCACCGGGGCGTTCTCACACTTCGGCACGGGCATCGACTTTGCGAATACCACTGTAGATCCGTTTGGCTTGAGTGCCACTACGGCGAAAGGCAGTGCGGTGCCACAGTCGGGCAATTGCACCCTCTACCTCTACCCCGCGAATGAAGGCACTGCGAGCGTTTACCAGACGCCACCCATATCTGCAGGTGGGTCGTATGCCTTCGACGTGGCCAGCGGCCAGGGCGTACCACCGATCAAGCTCGTCTCGGGGGCGTATTTCTCCGCCCAGACGGGTTACGGCATTGCCATTTGCAACTTCCAGAACGCTTACGGCTATGCCGAGATCTATGACAACTTTGGTGCGGCAGTGGGATACAGTACTCCTGGGGCAACGCTGGCATACTTGGCGTACATCATACCGGATCCCGCGTTCTACCATCGTTCTCCGGCTGGTGACGCGCTCGGAGAGGAAGCAATTGCTCCGATCAACCTGAACAAATACTGGCAGAAGTACTTTTTGTACGACCCTCCTAAGAAGTAATCACGGGACGCTGGCGCCCAGTAACATCGGTGCGGGCGTTTCGAGGCGGAATGCAAGAGGCAGCTCTGCGCAAGCCGGGCTGCCTCTTCTCCCCTACCAAGCGCGCCACGAGTACCAATAGAACTTGACGGTGGGCGGCGTTTTGGGTTGGCGGAAACACAAGGGGCAGTTGTGCTCAGGCGCGGCTGCCTCCTTGATTCCACAATAGCTGGCCTCCAGTTCGAAGTACCACACCTGACGGTGGCTGGCGTTTTGAGTTGTTGGAAGACGGAGAGGCAGTTCTCCGCGACCGGGGTTGTCTCTCCGGCGTCCGTGACGTAAGTTCGTGTCCTGGCCCGTAGGAGAAGGGCGCGGTCTGAGTACCGCTGCAAGCCGAAGGCGAACACGCATACCGAGACCCCGCGACTGAAGGACGGAAGGGGTGGAAGCTGGTGATTCGTAGGCAAGGCTGGTCGCAACCTCTTCCGCAAGGACAAGACCCGCAGGGCGGATATGTGCCAGCTAGCACCAAGCCTCAGTATACTTTGGTCCTGAAGGTGCCGTCACACCAAGTCCACCGTGCTAAAGATGAGAGTTATTAAACAGAGAGTGGGCGGTTGTACCTTGGCCGCTTGGTTGTCGGTGGAGCTTTGCCTGCTTGTTGCAGGCACGCCGGTGATAGCCTCGTCGTCGAGCGAAGAGGCGTTGCGAGCCCGAGTGGAGCAGTGCTACAGCGCCCTCCAGCAAGGCGATTGGCCGAAAGTTGAAAAATACCTCACTAAGGATTCGAAGCCAATCTTCCGCAGGCAGACTAAGAACCCATTGATGGCCTACAAGATTCAGTCTATCAAACTGGAGCCGGATGGGCAGACGGCAACGGTCGTGATCCTGGTTCCGATCATGTCTGCTGCGATGCCAAGGCCGATCCCCGTGCCCAGCACAACTCTGTGGCGACTGAAAAATCGCGTCTGGTACATGGAACTTTCCCGGCCTCAACCTGACGCGAACGCCCAGCAGGCGCTTTTCAACATGGCGCCCAAGGTGGCGCGTGCGTCTGCCCCTATGGTCACTTCGAAGGACTTGAAGTTTGAGTCGGCTTGGTGCGGTCTTGGCATCGTCCAGAGCGGCGAGACTCCCGTAGCCAAGTTCGCCTTTAAGAATGTAAGTACACACTCCGTCACGTTGGCCGAAGTCCAGCTTGGTTGTGACTGCCTGCGCCTGAAGACCCAGCAGAAGGAATATAAGCCCGGCGAATCAGGAACCCTGGAAATTGAGTTTGACCCAGCGAGCCTGGGATTCACCGTGGAAGAGTCATTTACCCAAGCCGTCATACTGAAGACGGAACCCGGCGGCGGGTACGTTTTGTTAACTATCGCCGCGCGTGTGGCTCCCGCCCCCGAACCTCCTGCGAAACCTTAGAGTCGGTTAGTGAGGGACCCGAAATTGAGCTGTGTGAGCAGGCGCGGTTGCCGAGACGTCGCGTGCTCAATCTTGAGGCTGTGCGGGAACTTGTAGGGCCGAACAGCGTTCGGCCTCAGTGGCATGGCTTTGTCCAATCTGTTCTTGAAACTGTGAGGGAACCTTGAATAGACGGTCGTTCGTTTTTTGGTTGCTGATCGCCACGGCGCTTGCATTCGGTGGCTGGCCGAATCCCGCCGCCTGTGGGCAGCAGGTCCTCCCGCCCAACAGGGCGGGGTCCGCACCGGGCGAGCGCGTTGTGCTCACCATCGGCGACGAGAAAATTACCGCCGCTGATATCGACAATTTCATTCAGGCACTGCCCCCCCAATACCAAGCCTTCTACAGTGGCCCGGGAAAGCGCCTTTTGCCCCAGTACATCGTCGCGATGAAGGTACTCTCCGCCGAGGCGGTCAAGCTGAAACTGGGGGAGCAGCCTGAGGTGGCGCGTGCCATCGAGATCGCCCGTGAGGGCATCCTTTCCGACGCCGCTCGGAAGCACTTCCTTCAGAGTATAACGGTCAGCGACCAGGAACTTCGGGAACTCTACCAGAAGGACAAAACGCTGTCGGAAGAGATTCGCATTCGCCACATTCTCATCCAGACGGAGGACGCTCCGTTGAAATCCGCTGCCGCGGGCCATGCCGCGCTGCACGAGCCTGAGGCGCGCAAGAAGCTCGAGGACATCCGCGAGCGAATCCTGGCGGGCGCTGACTTTGCACAGATGGCTAAGCAGTACTCGGAGGACACCGCCACCGCCGCTTCCGGTGGGGACATGGGTGTCATTCAGCGTGACAAGGTCGTCCCCCCAATCGTCAATGCGGCCCACGCTCTTGAGCCCGGCCAAGTGAGTGACATCGTATTAACCCCGTCCGGTGTCGAGATTATTAAGGTCGAGGACAAGCACACCAAGTCGTTCGAGGAAGTCAAGTCGGCCCTGGAGACACAACTTCGGCAGTCCAAGGCGGCTGAGATCGTTCAGCACCTCCTGGCTGATTACCCTTTGGTCATTGACCAGGAGTTCTTCGCCGGCTCGCCCGCAAAGCAGACCTCAACGGCCCCCCCGCCTAAGCCCTAAGGCCGCGCCTGCCTTCGTCCCCGGAGCGAGCGCCGCGCCCCGATTTGTCGGGGCGGCCTTCCCAAGACGCGGTGACGAGCAAGCAGCGCTGGTCAGAGGTCAGAAGAAAAGACCCGGCCACCGCCAGCAGTACGCATCTCTGAGATGGTTGGTTGCTCCTTATAATCCCTTGAAGAGCAAAAGCATTTCATCCGTCGGTTGACGGACAAAGTCGTCGAAGGAGCACAGGAAACGAGGCCCTTCTTCTTTGCGAGTCTTTGCGCGCGCGCACGGCCGAAGGTCCGCCCATCCTAATGGTGGGCGGATCAAAGGAGAGCCTGGTCCCGCTCTAGGCTATGAGAGTGTTTGTTTTTTAACAGCTTTTCAGTCGCGGGCGGGAAGATGGAGCGAGAAGGCCGGTTGTTCGGAATTGTGGGTTCTTCTTGGCCACTGCCCACCCGCCGCGGCGGGTTCGTCCGCCCATGAGAATGGCGGGCTCAGGATGAAAGTCTCGGACCTCCGGCGCGCCCGCGGAGTCCGGCTACAATTCTAGCTTATGAATTCCGTTCCAATGCTGCAATGAATCAATGCTGCAATGAATCAATCACTCGGTGCCGTTG
>JBAVYG010000329.1:0-2457 GCA_049698675.1 Terriglobia bacterium | reverse complement strand
ACTTTCTACTTTGCCTTGACACTAACGGAAGAATTGGCCTCAGAAGCGGCTGGACAACCTCTCCGCCAGAGAGGAGAAGGGCGAGGAAGTTATCCTGCGCGCGGCTCACACGTAGGCTCTTTGCATGCAACTCAGCTACATGATAGACTCCCCGCTGTTGAAGAAGAATTTGAATGAAGATCAAAGACGTTCGCGCCACAACCGTCAGTGTCCCCCTCGAAGCTCCGCTGAGGCACGCCCACGGTTGCCATTGGGGGCGGTTCGTCCGAACCATCGTCGAGGTCGAAACGGATGATGGGCTGGTCGGCCTCGGCGAAATGGGAGGAGGCGGCGAGTCGAGTGAAGAAGCATTCCGCCGCCTAAAGCCTTATCTTGTGGGCCGGGATCCAGCCCGGCTCGAAGAGCTACGATTTCTTATCAGTAACCCAACGGCTTCTCTCTACAACAATCGAACGCAAATCGTCGCGGCGCTTGAATTCGCATGTCTCGACATCCTGGGGCAGTCCTGGAGAGTTCCGGTCTCCGAGATTCTCGGCGGCCGCTTGAGGGACCGGGTCCCGTTCGCGTCCTATCTCTTTTTCCGTTATCCCAGTCCCGCCGATGCGACCGGAGAAGTTCGCACCATTGAGCAGCTCGTGGCGCACGCACAAGAACTCAAGCAGCGATGGGGCTTCTCCACGCATAAGCTGAAGGGCGGAGTTTTTCCGCCGGAGTACGACCTGGAGTGTTATCGCGCGCTCGCTGCCGCATTGCCCCGGGATCGGCTGAGGTTTGACCCAAACGCCGTGTGGTCTACAGAGCAGGCCATCCAATTCGGCCGAGCGATTGAAGACCTGAACAACGATTACCTGGAAGATCCCGTTTTCGGCCTGAACGGAATGCGAAGGGCACGAGAGAAACTCCGGGTGCCGCTGGCAACCAACACCGTGGTGGTCAATTTCGAGCAACTGGCCGCCAACATCCTCCAGCCAGCCGTGGACATCATTCTTCTGGATACAACTTTCTGGGGAGGCCTTCGCCCCTGCATTAAGGCCGCGGCGATTTGCGAGACTTTTCAGTTCGATGTCGGCGTTCACTCCTCGGGCGAGCTTGGAGTCCAATTGGCGACGATGTTGCATCTGGGTGCGGTTATTCCGAACTTGACCTTTGCCGCCGATGCTCACTATCATCACCTGAAGGATGATATTATTGCGGGCGGAAAGATGCGGTTCGAACAGGGCTCGATGGCGGTGCCGAACTCCCCCGGTCTGGGAGTGACACTCGATCGCGACAAACTGGCGAAGTATGTTGACGCCTACAGACGCTTGGGCCCCTATCCTTACGACCAGGATCCCCTGAGGCCCGGCTGGGCGCCCACGATTCCGAACGCCAGGTGGGCTGACCCAGAAGATGATCGGATCCCCAGGATTAGTTTCTAGCGACGAAGGGAGCCACGGGAGGAAAGCGATCGGCTTGAAGAATGAGGAGGAGCACGCCATGAACATGCAGGAACATAGCACCCCGAGTTGGTCACCGTCGTGCGGGAGGGCGACGCCGTCCTGATGTCGGGCGGATATCACCCGAACGTTTCCGTACCCGGACATCGCATCGGGTATCTCTGGGCTATGGCTGCGCACCGCGAGAAGGAGGACCGACGCTTCGGCGTGTTTAATGTGCAGCCGGATTTCAACCACGACTGACGGGAAAGAACACGAAAGTCAGCGGGTCGCACTGAAAGCTGGCACGCGTATCGCAGGGGGGCTGTTCCTGCCCACCGCAATGCGAAAAATCCGGAATCGCCGTGGAATTAGAAAGTGAGGTCGCAGCATGCGCCCAGAACAATGGGAGTTATTCAAGAAAGTCGCAAAATCGCGGCGCGCCGACCGCGTACCTGTTTCTCTCATCATCGACAGTCCCTGGATCCCAGGATATCTGGGCATCAAGCACGTTGATTACTACTTTGATCCGGAAGTATGGTTCCACGCAAACCTCAGGATCATGGAAGAGTTCCCCGAGATCATCGTGTTTCCCTCTTGGTGGGTGGAATATGGCATGGCGATTGAACCTTCCGCTTTAGGCTGCAAGATCCGCTTCTTGCAGGATCAACCTCCCGCCCAATTGCCCATGCTATTCCGCCTGGAGGATTTGGATCATTTCCCGACCGTAGACCCTTTTGCGGATGGCCTGATGTCCGCGGCGCTCCAGCGATACCACGCGCAAAGGACGCGCATTCTCGAGGCGGGCTACATAATCCCCGTGGTGACTGCTCGCGGGCCTCTTTGCTCGGCTGCCTTCCTGCGTGGCCTGACGCAGTTCATGCTGGATATAACCGACAACCCAGGTGGTGTGCATAAGCTGATGTCCTACACAACCGAGGCCACGATCAATTGGCTCCGAGCCCAGGCGGAAGTTATCGGCGGCAGCGTCGAAGGGATATTCATCCTCGACGATATCGTGGGTTTTCTTTCACGCAAGCAC
>JBAVYG010000328.1:0-2857 GCA_049698675.1 Terriglobia bacterium | reverse complement strand
GTGTATGAAGGATTATAGGTAATAATCGAATTGGATCCGGCACCTCTCGATTCGGTTCCGTCTGGGTTGACGTGGATAAGAGCGTCGTTGGGACTCACACGGGTAGTACCCCCGTTGTTCTGCTGCTCGCCGGGAGGAATGGCGCGGATCGTTATGTGCCGGCCGGTCGTGTTGTACGCTTCGGCCCAGCGCTGCCCGGTAGGGGTACTCAAGAAGCGGTTGAGGTCGGCTACGACAGTGGCCTGATAGGCCGGGGACCCTTCAATCGTAATCTGACTGTTATATTGAGTGACAACATGCCCGTTTTTGTCGATGGTTGCGCGCGGATATCCGGCGCCGACGACCCGTTTTATCATGGCGAGACCCGCCAGAGCCAAACCCTTGAGGATGCCCAACAGCCCTGCTGCGCCGGCCATGCCCACCATGACAGTGGTGCATCCCACTGCCACCATGTCTGGCGGACCAATGCAGATCAGCATGTCGGTCACGCGGGACTGCGGCATAAAACCTACCAGCACTGTGAAAGACCCCATGATGAGCGGTCCCCCCACGTGAGGAACCAGCACGGTCACCAGGGGACAGGTATGCATATCGCCGATGCGAGCGGCTGGCATGTTGCCAATCACCACCGTCGGATAGCCCATGGAAATGAGACCGCCGTGAGCTGTCTGATCCATTATGCGTGCGGCCGGAAATCCGCCCATAGTCTAAGTTCTCCGTGGTGCGCTGCTGGCGAGCGGACACAGAAGCTACAACTTCGTGCCCTTGCTGCCGTCATCGGCGGTGTCGGGATCGGTCGGGGGGTCTGGTGAAACTGGACTCGCACCTGGACCTGACCCAGCCGCACCGCCGCTGTTGATTAGCACCATGGTCCCCTGGATCGTGACGCCTGCGGGGCCGATATCTACGAAGCCGCCCGGACCCTTAAGCGAGAGTTGCGCACCCGCTTCGATGATGACGGTCGTCCCCCCTTTCAGGTGGATGGTCTGAACGGCTTCCATAGCATGCGTCGCACCCACTTTTTCGTTGCGCGACTGGCCCACCTGGAGTGATAAATTGCCGCCCACGTGCTGCTTCTGGTCGCCGCCCACATCCAGAGACATATTCCCTTCGATTTTCTCGTTTTGCTTGCCTTTAACATGCAGGTGCTTGTCCGCGTTCACCAGCTCCAACTGGCTGGCGTTGACGATCAGGTGGCGGTTGTTGCCGATGTACTCGCGCGAGTCGTTCTCTACGCGGTGGTCCATGTCTTTCTCGGCATTGACGAAGATCTGCTCGCTTCCCTTGAGATCTTCGAAGCGGATCTCATTGTAATTCGCGGTCCCGCCTCCCTTCGAGCTGCGCGACTGGAAGGTGCTTCGCGTCTGCATGTCCGGCAGCGTGTAAGGCGGCATCTGTTCGGCGTTGTACACTCGACCTGTAATCAGAGGTTGATCGGGATCGCTTTCCAGGAAGTCGACGATGACCTCTTGGCCAATGCGAGGCAGGAACACTGCTCCCCAGTTCTTGCCTGCCCAAGGCTGCGACACACGTATCCAGCAGGAACTGTTCTCATTTTTCTTTCCGAGTCGATCCCAGAAAAACTGCACCTTAACGCGGCCGTACTTATCCGAGTAGATCTCCTCACCGCTTGGGCCAGTGACCACTGCGGGCTGGAGTCCTTTGACGGTGGGCCGCGGGGTTATGCGCAAAGGGCGGAAAGGAACTGAAAGAGGAATGCACGTGAAGGTATTCGAGTAAGACTCCCCCTCTGGAGATCTCGATGTAGCGTAGGCGTCTGTCATGGCGGTGTGTTGTATCTCCGTCAGGACGTAATCTGTATTCATGTCCTTGCGCGGATGCTCTTCCAGCGTAAACTTATAACCGCTTACAAACATACGGCATTGGCTCATTCCATGAGCAACAAGGTGTTCAGCTTCTTCCTCCTGCATTCGGACTCTAGCTAGAGACTCTCCAGCCCCCTTGGTCAGATACTCTCCCGGGTAATCGTAAATCTCAAATTTGCTGTTTCCTCCGACCTCATAAACCGTTGGCTCGTTGACCATCAAATTGGTACTCGGTGTTTGAAAATTGTAGTCCTCCAGGGAGTATTTCCCAGGGCGCAGTTCCTGCTTGATCTCCCAGCCGGTTATGACATCTTCCTGGGGTCCCCCCGAAACCGTGACATAGCGAACACTGCTTTGTCCGGGGCAGGGACTGTGGGCAGTGGAAGTGTCCGCCAGCACCAATGTGTGTTTTCCCTGCTGGTGCTTGAAAAAGTACAAAATTCCATATTCCTCCATCAACCGGGAAACAAAGTTAAAGTCCGACTCCCGATATTGGACACAATACTCCCGTGGATCGTAAGAACCTTGCGTTGAGTTCGTGTAGTCATTGAAACCCAGGTCGCTGAACACCTCGGTGATGATATCCGGAATGCTCTTGTTTTGGAAAATGCGACAATCTGCGTTCCGGGTCAGAAACCAAAGCCAGGGCACCATTTCGGCACTGTACGACGTAAACTGTTCTTCAGTCGCATGCTGCGCAAAGCGGCTGATGACGCCGTTGATGTACCGATAGGATTCGTCGGGTTGTTTCAAAGAGATGGTCACGTTCTTGCCGACGATATCTGGAAACGAAATTGAGGAGTTCTCGGACAGGAGATCGAGTTCAAACCTGAAAAGGCGCGAGATGCTTTCTGTGCCCTTGAAACCTCTGAGCAGCAAGACATCTTTCCCCAGCGGAGTGTCTATCTTAAACAGCCCACCTTCTTGAGTGTAATTGCTCATAGATTGACTCTCTGTCTGTCAGTCGAGAAGTCGAGGAGTCGAGAGTCAAAGGTCGAAGAGTGGCAGCGAATCTCCCCCCAAAGCAAGGC
>JBAVYG010000327.1:0-3555 GCA_049698675.1 Terriglobia bacterium | reverse complement strand
CTGCGCTCCTGGTTGAACTTGCTCGAGTCCTGGGGGCAAGACGCAATGCGCTGGATTACTGGCTGGTCTTCTTTGACGGGGAAGAAGCCGTGCGGGATTGGTCGGCTACAGACAGCCTTTACGGAAGCCGGCACCTGGTCGAGAAGCTTTCCGCGAGCGGTGAACTCAGCCGCATTCAGGCTCTTATCCTGGTTGACATGATTGGTGATGCGCAGCTCCGCGTACCCCGCGAAAGCAGCTCCACGCCCTGGCTGAGTGACTTGGTCTTCAACGTTGCCCAGCACCTGGGCTACGGCAGGTATTTTGTGAACAGCCAGAATGCTGTCGACGATGACCACATGCCATTCATTAATGCGGGCGTCTCAGCGGTGGATTTGATCGATTTTGATTACGGACCCAATAACAGCTACTGGCATTCGGCGCGGGACACGCTCGATCATTGCAGCCCCCAGAGCCTGGCCATAGTGGGCCGCGTCGTGGCGGCTACGCTCATAGAACTCGAGAAATCCCCTCGTAAGAATTAGCTTCCGCGGCGGGCGGGAGAGCAGGTTCCAGGTGTCAGGGTGCAGGTTCTGGTAAGCGCCCCTCGACGTGCAGGCAGCTGACAAAACGGCACAAAATTGTGCGGCCCCGGACCGGCCTCTGGCTGGATTCCCGCTTTCGCGGGAATGACTGGCAGGACGGAGTATCCATGGGCCGGCGGCCCACGCGAGAAAATGAGTGTCCGGGGGCTGATTTTCAGGAGAGCGCAGCGAAGCATCGCCGCAGTGCGAACTCGGGTCAACTGACAACTGAACGAAGTAGTTTGCCAGGCACCCTGACACCTGAAACCTGACACCTGGAACCTGACTTTCCTAGGCGAAGAAGACGGTTGCGTCTCTTGCCGCAAAGGAGTGCTTGGCGGGTGTGGCTTCGTCCTTCAAGGGGAAATCTGACCGGTAGTGGGCGCCGCGGCTCTCCTCCCGCGCCAGGGCACATCGAGTGATTATCCTGCCGACCTGTAGAATATTGCGAGCCTCGTAAAACTGCCGGGAGGGTGCAGTCGGACCAGCCAGCACAATCGAATCGAGCCGTTTGATGGCATCGCAAAGGTCCTTGCCGGTGCGGATAATACCCACCTTATCCCACAGAATGGACCGGACCTCGTTCACTGTTTCTTGCGGCGACAGGCGCGCCGGCTCAGCGTCCCGCGTATTCAGGTCCGGCCCGGGGGTAGCGCGGCCTGCTACGGGGTTAGGAGCCTGGCGCGGCAGGGGCGGCTTGAATTCCCGCCTTTGGTCGATCATGGCGGAGGCCGCCCTGGCGCCAAACACCAAGCCTTCCAGAAGGGAATTGCTGGCCAGCCGGTTGGCGCCGTGGACGCCTGTGGTCGCGACCTCACCGGCGGCGTACAAGCCCTTCAAGCTAGTGGCGCCATGCAAGTCCGTGGCGACACCTCCCATAGCGTAGTGAGCGGCTGGGCGAATGGGGACGAGGTCGGCGGTGATGTCGATGTTGTAGTGCAGGCAAGTCGAGTAGATTCTTGGAAAGCGTTTTTCAACATGCTTGGGTTCAAGTTCCGTCAGGTCCAAGTAAACGCATTCGCTCTTGGTCCTTTGCATCTCCTTGATAATGGCGCGCGAAACGATGTCGCGTGGCGCCAATTCCGCAGCCTCGTGATAGCGGGGCATGAACCGTTCCAGGAGAATGTTGCGAAGAATAGCGCCTTCGCCACGCAAGGCCTCGGAGAGAAGGAAACGTGGGGCTGCCTTGACGTACAAGGCCGTGGGATGAAACTGCACAAACTCCATGTCACTGCTCAGCGCGCCCGCGCGATGCGCCATGGCCACGCCGTCGCCCGTGGCGATCAGAGGATTGGTAGTTTCCCTGTAAACCTGCCCGAGCCCGCCCGTGGCCAGCAGCACCGCTTTGGCGTACAGTGTCTTGAGCGAGGATGTCTTTTCATCGAGAAAGGTCACTCCGCAAACCCGGTTCGCGTCCAACAAAAGGTCAACCGCCAAGGCGCGGGGCAGGAACTGGATGGCGCGGTGGGACTTTGCCTTCGCCATCAAGGCCCGCAGGATTTCGCTGCCGGTGGAATCGCCATGCGCGTGCAGGACGCGCGAACGGCTGTGCGCCCCCTCGCGCGTGAAGGCCAGCTTGTTTCCGTTGCGGTCGAAGCGCATCCCCCAGGCGATTAACTGCTCAATCTGCTGTGGGCCTTCGCTCACCAGGATTTGCACGGCTTTTTCCCGGCACAACCCGTCGCCGGCAAGTAATGTATCATGGAGGTGCAGTCCTACTTCATCGTCCTCGCCCAGGGCCGCAGCGATTCCTCCCTGGGCGTATTCCGTACTGGATTCGTGAAGTTCGTCTTTGGTTAGAACCAGAACCTTACCGGCTCGGGCGAGTTCAAGGGCGGCCCGCGTGCCGGCAATTCCTCCGCCGAGGATAAGGAAATCAACCTGCAGCTCTCTCTTTCCTGACATGGCACTTCAATGATAGCCTTGGCATCACGCGCCTGCAACAGGTTCAACGCGAAGAAGGTAGGTGGTAGGTGGGAGGAGGTTCCAAACCTCAAGACTTGCAAGTAGAATGGGAAGCTGATAGCTGACCGCTGAGAGCTGACGGCTGACTATCGTGACGGATTACATATGCAACGTTTCTGGGTGACGTCTAAAGGTTTCAAGTACAGCGTCAACGTGGGTTGCGGGGCTTGGCGGGCCCTCGCCGACTTTCCACAAGATCGCTACTCATCGATTTTCATCCTCACCGAAAGACATTTGTGGGAGCGTTGGGGGGAGAAGCTTCTCCGCGAAGGCGGGGTGAAGAGCGCCCAGCCCTTGTTCGTCCCGCCCGGCGAGAATTCGAAAAGCGTCATGAGGGTGGAGAAGGTTGGGGCTGAGTTGCTGAGAAAAAGGGCAGACCGGCGCTCACTACTTGTGGCGTTTGGTGGGGGTGTGGTGGGCGATCTAGGTGGGTTTGTCGCCTCCACCTACATGCGC
This sequence comes from Terriglobia bacterium, assembly GCA_049698675.1. GTDB lineage: Bacteria > Acidobacteriota > Terriglobia > UBA7540 > UBA7540 > CAVROP01. The sequence goes on along the minus strand of JBAVYG010000327.1, from coordinate 571 downwards.
GGCATTGACTGCCTGCAGGTGCCCACGACGGTCCTGGCCCAGGTGGACAGCTCCATCGGCGGGAAAACGGCGGTCAACGTGCGTGCCATGAAGAATCTGCTCGGAACGTTTTACCCCCCACGCATGGTGCTCGCAGAGCCTGCGGTTCTTGCTTCGCTTGACGAGCGATCGTTCCGGTCCGGCTTCTTTGAAGTTGCAAAACACGCCATCCTTTCGGGGCCGGGCTTATTCAAAGAGTTGGAAGCGAAGGCGTTGAAGTTTCTTCCGAAGCGTGCCAGGGATTTGGAGGAAATCCTGGCGCGCGCGGCTAAAGTCAAAGTGGAGGTCGTGAGCCGCGATGAGCGCGAAGCCGGTCTGCGGCGTGTTCTTAACCTGGGCCACACCTTCGGCCATGCGCTCGAGGAAGCAAGCGGCTACAGGCGTTTTTTGCACGGCGAGGCAGTGGGTTGGGGAATTCTCATAGTCTCACGCCTAGCAGAGTTGTTGGGAGTGCTCGAGCCTGCGGAAGGCGAGCGAATTGCGCGCTTAGTGCGGCGGGTCAGCCCCCTGCCCACCCTACATGGCCTTCGAG
>JBAVYG010000326.1:0-5551 GCA_049698675.1 Terriglobia bacterium | reverse complement strand
CCTGTTGGGTTGCTTTCCACAAAGTTACCAGGTGGTAGTACTCACCTTCCTCGTCCTCCCGCACCTCAAAGATGAGCGTGTACAACCGGCGCCCCACCCAGCCAATGGCTCGGTACTGCTCTGGCAGATCCGAGCGATGGTCGAGGTAGTGAGGATGTGAAAAGATCTCTTGCGCCTCCTCGAAACCAATTCCACGCCTCGGGTTCTCTCTCAACTGTTTGCTCTTTCGCACATCGAAGTGGGATCGCATAGAGGTATAACACTTATACCACAGATTCCGGAGGGACGCTAACATGACCGGAGCGCTTGTAGCCCCGCGTTCAACAGTGTAAACTCTTGGTCCTGGAGGATAATATGTCCCTTCGACCCATTAAGCGGCTCATCAGGGCGAAGCCGACCCTGGAAGGTGCGGGCGTTCACCTGCGCCGCGCCTTCGGCTTCGGCAACACGTCGGAATTCGACCCGTTTCTCCTCCTCGACGACTTCCGGAATGACCGTCCGGAGGATTACCTGGCGGGCTTCCCATGGCATCCCCACCGTGGGATCGAGACCATCACGTACGTCCTCGCGGGAAGCGTCGAGCACGGCGACAGCCTCGGGCACAGCGGCGCCATCGCCGCCGGCGATGTGCAGTGGATGACGGCGGGGAGCGGCATCATCCACCAGGAGATGCCGAAGGGTGATGATGACGGCCGAATGCATGGTTTCCAGTTGTGGGCCAACCTTCCGGCGTCTCTCAAGATGACAGCGCCGCGTTACCAGGAGGTGAAGGCGGTCGACATCCCCGTAATCACGGATGACGATGGCACCCAGGTTCGCGTCGTCTGCGGAAGCTTTTGGGGGACGACCGGCCCCGTGGACGGGATCGCAGCCGACCCGATCTACCTCGATGTGTCGGTTCAGCCGGGTAAGAGGAAGACCTTGCCGGTCGAGACGACTCGTCACGCCTTCGCGTACGTTTTCGCCGGGGCGGGGAAGTTCTGCAACGCGTCGGGTCCCCTGGCGGTGCCCACGGAACCGGCCGGATGGGCGGACACGTCGCCTCCCACGGAAGCGGACAACCGCTCGCTCGTGCTCTTTGATCGCGGCGACGAAGTCTCGGTCCAGGCCGGGGACGACGGAATCCGGTTCCTGCTGGTCTCAGGAAAGCCGCTGGAAGAGCCCGTGGCGTGGTACGGCCCGATTGTGATGAACACGCAAGAACAGCTTCGGCAGGCATTCAAGGAACTCGAGCAGGGGACTTTCCTGAAGCATCAAACGCCGCGGTAGGAGGTCCGCTCGTCGCGGCAGCGCGATCTACGGAGCGATCACGTCTAGCATGGCTCCCCTCAACCACCAACCATCTATGATAAAGGCCAAAGCGTAGAACGAGGTATTCAACTACTTGACGCCGGGCACGCTTCCTGTGCCTTATTCTGGCAGAGTGCGCCGTTATCCGATAGGAACCGCTAGGCGAACGTGGGCACCACATCTACGGTTCGCCGACCTTACGTGCAGGTGAAGTTAAATCGGACGCACATTGACGATAGCTCTACGCTCCGTTTCCGCATCTAGTCGCCGAATGCCGAATGGCTCACCGGGAAAGCAGGGGCGGGCTATCGACATCACGGCGGTCCGGCTGGCGATTTGGTTGTCAGCCTCTTCAAATCGAGGGTGAGCGTCGCGAGCGCTTCATCGAAATTGTGATCGTGGGTTTTCTGCAGATTCGCGGGGGCGATCGACTCAGTTAACGCCCACAGTATGTAGTGCGTCTTGCGATCGAGGATGCTCAGCCGGAACATCGGCAGTGGGTCAGACGCACCCTCCTGCTTATTTGCGTTTGTGGGACCATTTGGCGCGATGAGTTGTATTTCGAAAACAAGTTCGGCTTCCTGTGGCTCGGCAACAAGTTCATATCGGCCCCACCCCTGTAGCGCGGCATATAACTGGTTGTAGGGGCGATCTGGACTGCCGCTAAAGGGATGCGGAAAGAGCCCGCTGTCTGCTCCAGCATTAGAGACAAAGACTTTCTTTGCGGTGAAGAGCGCTGGCGGCACGGGCGCCCCGCCAGCCTCAGGAACCTGTTGGGCGCTCGCCGCAACTGTCGACAGAATCGCAATACAAGCGAGCCAAAGTGATCCCAATCGGAAAGTCCTCGACATATTATCCTCCTTGCGTAGGCACCGATTCAGCCAACCGCTATCTGGACTCAGAGACGCGTCGTGAGCGGGAATGGTTTCACCGCCAACAGCAGTCCCTGAATTAACCGTTCGCTTTACTGAGCAAGTTCAGCAGCATGGAAAAGCTTGCACATGTCCGGTTTGCCGACTAACCGTCAAGTGGCTGCACGTTGCGGAACTGTGACTTCCCAAGCCAGGGTCGGGCGTCCCTCAGAGAATACGCGCTTCCACGAGGATCGCTGGACGCCCCGCCTCGATAGCGGCAGACCGGTACTCATGTACTATGGCCAATCGTGGTACTCCCCTTTAAGCTAAACAAGATGCTGAAGGCTGGAACGGCATCAGCCCCAGCCGAAATGGCTCCTGCCGCGACCGCGGTTCCGGCAGAAATGGAAGGTTGAGTGAGGTGAACGATGTTCCTGGCCGCCCTAATCCTGATCCTCTCTACCGCGTTCTTGTTCTTCTATACCCAGGTCACTTGCCAACGCATCCTGCGCCGGCAATTCGACCGAGAGTACTTCCTGGCCATTGTCAATGCCAACCGCCTGGAGTTCCCTGCGGTGCGCCAGATGTTGGAAGAATTCAACGCGCCCGTCGACTACGCCCGGCTGCGCATGACGCTCAAGTGCGATTTCCTGGCACTTACTTACCTGCTCAAAAATGCCGTCAACGTGGACCAGCGCTATTCGCGTGAAGAGCGGTTATTGATGCTCTACTTCCGCCTGGTCTTCGTTTCCCTTATTACCCGGCATTGGCTCCGAGTGCGTGAAAAACCGGCCATCCTGAAGCTGACGGCGATTCTCCAGTACTTCGCCAACGTGGTGGGCCAGCGCGTGGACACGGTCCGCTTCGCCGACCTGACCGCCTCCGATTACCTCCTAGATCCTTAACGGTAGGTGGTATGCGGCAGGCGGTAGGCGGGGAAAAACGTCAACTTCCTCTTCCCACCAACCTTCTCCTGTCAGACCTCTGATTTCTGCCTCTTTGGTCGTCCCGCCTCGGCGGGTCACTGGTCGCTGTTCTCACATCCCTCATTAAGGCAGCACCATTCGCCCAGCGTGGTTTTAGCTGGCGGATTTCAGAAGTCTGCGGCGCTCGTAAACCAGGAAAATCGGTACAGCATTCGTTTTTTGTTCGCTTGGCAAGGAGCTGCAATATGGGTAAAACAAGTGATCATGCATCCCCTTGACTCACTTCTCAAGCCGCAATCCATTGCGGTGGTCGGCGCCTCGCGCAGGACCGGCTCGATTGGCCGCCAGATTCTGCACCAACTGATTGAATATGAATATCGGGGCATGCTTTTTCCCGTCAATCCCAAGGCGGATTTCGTTCACTCGATGAAAGCTTATCCGTCGGTCAGCTCTATCCCTGACCAGGTGGACCTGGCGATTATCGTGGTGCCGCGCGAAGCAGTGCTGGCGGTTGTGGACGATTGCGGGAAAAAAGGTGTGAAAGGCCTGGTGGTCATTACGGCGGGTTTTTCCGAGACAGGTGACGAGGGGAGGAGGATGGAGGCCGAGCTGGGCGAGCGAGTTCGGCGTTACGGGATGCGCATGATCGGACCCAACTGCATGGGATTGATCCACACCGACCCGGCGGTCCACATGGACGCCACCTTTGCGCCCACTTTGCCGCTGACCGGCCGTATCGCCTTCATGTCGCAGAGCGGAGCGCTGGGGGTTGCTATCCTGAACATCGCCCAAAAGCTCGACATCGGCTTCTCCTACTTTGTGGGACTCGGCAACCGCACGGATGTATCCAGCAACGATATGCTGCTCTACTGGGAGGACGATCCGAACACGGACCTGATCCTGATGTACCTGGAGTCGTTCGGGAATACAAAGCGCTTCATGCAGATTGCGCGCCGCATCTCAAAGCGCAAGCCCATCCTGGCGGTGAAGTCAGGCCGGACCGAGGCAGGAGCTCGGGCGGCATCGTCACATACGGGCGCACTCTCGGCGCGGCAGGGCCTGGATATCGCTGCAGACGCGCTTCTGGAACAGTCCGGGGTAATCCGCGTAAACACCGTGGAAGAGCTTTTCGATCTCACACTGGGCTTTTCCAAGAACCCGCTGCCGCGCGGGAACCGGCTGGGGATTCTGACCAACGCGGGCGGGCCGGCGATCATGGCTACCGACACGGCGGTCAGCCTCGGCCTCCGGCTTGCCGAGCTTTCCCAGAGGACGCGCGAGGAGTTGCGCCGCCTGCTGCCCCCCGAGGCCATCGTTCAGAACCCGGTTGACATGACCGGCAAATCCGATCGGACCAGGTACGACGCGTGCGCCCAGATACTCCTGGAGGATGAAGGTGTCGACTCTCTCCTGGTGGTGTTCGTTCCTCCCATGATGATCGACGCGATGGACATCGTCGAAGGTCTCGAGGCGTTGCGCAAGAAGTTTGACAAGCCGGTTTTTGGCGTATTCATGGCGCCCGATGAGTTCTTCCAGGAGTTGAACGAGAAGCATCCCGGCCACATGGCCATCTACTTGTTTCCCGAATCGGCCGTGGGTGCTTTGGCGGCGCTGGACCGCTATCGACAGTGGCGGGAAAGACCCATCGGCGAAGTGCGGAGTTTTGACGTCGATCGCGGGGCGGCTGAGGATCTTCTGAAGGAGGTCCGCCGGCAAGGACGTTCTGAATTGACTGCACTGGAGGCGCAACGGCTGCTGGAGTGCTATGGCATTCCCGTAGCTCGATCTGCGGTCGCCCAGGATGGGAGAGAGCTGGGGGAAATTGCCCAAGGGGTGCGCTTCCCGGTCGTCCTGAAAGCTCTTGCCCCAGGGCTTATCCATAAAACGGAGGCGGGGGGAGTGAGGCTCGATATCCATACGCCGGAGGAATTGATGGCTGCCGCCCGGAAGATGACCGAGGAGGTGAAGCGGCGGCACCCGCCTTCGGCCCTCGCGGATCGTCAAATGGGTTTCCTGGTGCAGGAGTACGTGCGCGGCGGGCGCGAGGTCATTGTCGGTATGACGCACGACCCCAAGTTTGGACCTCTGGTCATGTTTGGCTTGGGCGGAATCTATGTGGAAACCTTCAACGATGTCGTCTTTCGCGTGCCGCCCATTACCGATCTCGAGGCGCAGGAGATGATTCGCCAGATTCGTGGCTACCGGCTTCTTGAAGGAGTGCGGGGCGAGCCTGCCGTCGATGTGGCGGGCTTGGCAGAAATCCTGCAGCGATTCTCTCAACTCGTCGAGGACTTACCACAACTCGCCGAGATGGATATCAATCCCTTGATGGTTTTCCCGGACGCGAAAGATTTTCGCGCCGTGGATATCCGCGTGCGATTGGCTGAGAAGTGCTAACCCAAATTTCCCACCACGCTCTGCCGTTTTGAGTCTAGCGACCGGAAGGGCGGGGTTTTAACCCCGCCGCAAAGCGGCTCCCAA
>JBAVYG010000325.1:0-3517 GCA_049698675.1 Terriglobia bacterium | reverse complement strand
GGGCCGGAGTGCGGGCCCTGCGCTACATTTCTCTCGCGTGCCCCCCCACGCCCCGCTGCGGGTCAACGAGTGTCAGTTTGCCCCTGGATTCGAAAGCGCGAATCTGTTTGGGTAGCGCGGACCCCCGCTCTTGGGGTCCGCGGTTCTTCAGTAGGAAAAACCCCAAATCTCAAAAATAGGGGTCTGCCCTCGGATTCGGAAGCGTGTATCTAAGGAAGGACCGCAGACCGCAAAGACGCCAGTCTACGCTTGCTTCTCGCAAGCGCGGGCTGGCGCAGAGCGCAGCTCTGCGGCCCACAGACAAGACTGAAATCGGTCAGAGCCGATGACTTTCAAAAACCTTGGTGCGGTGATAGGTTCTGCTGAGTAGGAGTTCCAGCCGTGCGCGCGCAAAAAGGCGTTTGTGGGTGGGCATCACCAGCGCTAATATAGCACGCTGAAACGCAGAGCTGCGCTCTGCGCCAGCCTGCGGACTACAAGATCACCAATAAAGCGGGATAGCCCGGCCAGCCGGCGGCAGAGGCGGTCTCCTTATGGGAACAGAAGAGGCGAGGTAGACTTCGAGCCATGAAAAGAGCGAGCGCATTAATCCTGATGGCATTCGTGGCCTTTGTTTCTGGTTCTGCGCAAACGGCGGCCGATAACTCAACCTTCAAGCTTACACTACCTGCTCACCTAGGCCAGCTGCTTTGGCACGCTGACGGCTTCAAAATCGTTGAATCGTCCGCCAAGCCGGATGGTCGTGAGATCGGCCTACGTGGTAGCGATCGATCGGGGCGGCTTATGTTTCTAGGCTTTTTGTTCCTTGTCCCGAAGGAGACATCCCTGACAAGTGCAAGATGCCGGGACCGAACGCTGGACGTTGAGAAGAAGGATAATCCCACTCTGAAAACTCTCGTGAGTTCAGAGCTCGCTGGTCCCTACAACCTGCCCATCGAGCTGGTGAACTATACAGTGAAAGGTGGTGATGGTAAGACCTGGCATATGACACGCGCCTTTGTGGCAACCGGCGACATATGCGGCGACCTCCAATTTTATAGTGCCACCCCGATCAGTGCTGAAGATTCCGATCTGAAGAAGATTTTGGGGAGCTATCAGCTAGACCCAGGCTACGCCGCGCAGTTTCAAGATATATTCTTATACGCGCAGGTGCTTTACCACCATCGCATGTACAAGGCGGCGGCCCCATTGTTTGAACAGGCGCTGGCGAAGTTGCAGGATGGCAAGGGGAATGAATTAATGCGGCGTGTAGTGACGGACCAGGCAGGGATGGCATATGGAATGTCGGGGGATATCCCGAGGGCGCGTGCTCTTTTCGAGGCAGCCATCGCAAAAGATCCGGATTACCCGCTGTACTACTACAACCTCGCTTGTGCGGATGCTGAGGAAAAGAGGCTTGTTGACGCGCGCGAGCATCCAAAGCAAGCATTTGACCGCAAAGCAAACGTCTTACCCGGCGAGACTATGCCTGATCCAACGAAAGACGAATCGTTCCTCCCCTATCAAGGGAACAAGGACTTCTGGGCATTCATAAAAGCCCTGCACTGACTTCATCAGAACAACAGTTTCAAGGCGAACTGGATCAGCCGCGGGTCGCGGGCCTTGGACACCTGACCGAAGGTTGACCCGTCCGTGATGTTGCCGTCCGGCACATAGAACTGGGCATGGTTGAAGGCGTTGAAGAACTCCGCTCGGAACTGGAGCTCTTTGTGTTCCGCGAGTCGCGTCGTCTTGAGTAAGGCGAGGTCGGCATTGCTGATTCGCGGACCGCAGCAAATGGATCGCGGCGCATTCCCGATTGTTCCCAGAGCCTGTGGTTGAGCGAATGCATTGGGGTCAAAGAACTGATTGGGGACAGGCTGGCATGCAGGTGCGCCGGGTCCTGCCGTGGGGCCGGTCCCAAGGGCGCAACCGGACTGGCGAGAGTTCTGAGTTCTGAACTTCCCGACCAAGTCAGGCTCGCCGGGATACTCAAAGTCGTCGCTGTTCTCGAGTTCCAGGTCGCTCGAGGAAGTGATTCGGATGGGAAACCCGCTCTGGAGACTAAAGATGCCCGACAGACCCCAGCCATCCACAACCTTCCCCACCAGCCCCCGCTTTTCCGGAACAGGCAACTCCCAGTAGTAACTCAGCACGAAGCGCTGGTCGGCATTGAATAGTGAAGGGGACAGGGTGCAGCGGAAGCAGAGCGGGTTGAGGGTATTCTCGAAACTCGAGGCCTCATCAAAGGATCTGCTCCAGGTATAGGCGGCAAGGAATTGGAGGCCTTTGGAGAAGCGCCTCTCGAGGGATGCCTGCAACGAGTTATAGCTCGAGTTGGCGATGGTGTCCTGCGCGAAAATGCTGGAGAAGACCGAAGTGCCATCCGGCGGACATCCGACGCCCGTGGTTGGCTGGCAGAACGGTGAGGAGTACCGGCGGAGCCCGACCAAAGTTATGGCGGGGTTGTTGGGCCCTGACACCACGGGCACTGACCCGTAGGGAAGATGCACACTCATCCCGGCAGGAATGGAATTTGCCGGAATTGTGAAGGAGCTGTCGGCGTAGAAGGGGCCACACGCCAGGCTGGAGGAAAGCGCAGGACTGGAATTGGCGTAGTAGTCTGAGAGGCTCTGCAAATCCAGGCAGGTTTGCGCGTTTCCGTAGTTCAAGTCGTGGGTGGCCAGCAAGCGATGCCCTTGCGAGCCCACATACCCCACCTGAAGCACCATGTTTCGCGTCAGCTCGCGCTGGATGTTGAAATTATATTGAGCCGCATATTGCGGGCGGATATTGGGTTGAAGCTCCCCAAACATCACGATCGGCCGGAATGAGGACCAGTCGACCGGCTGACCACGAGTCGGATTCAATATTCCATTGAATGGATTCGGCGAGATCGAACCGTTTTGACCCAGGAAGGGAGTGTTGAAGAGGGTCTCTGAAAGGTAGACGCTCCCGCCGAAGGGGGGTTCGCCGCTGAATTGCTCCAGCACGAGCTGTTCGATCGGATTGTAGAAAAGCCCCCACCCCATTCGGATGCTCGTCATCCCTGGCCCTCCCGTAATCTTCGCGAGCGCGCCATCGTTCCACGAGGGGCTCCAGGCAAGGCCGATCCGCGGCGCGAATGCCCGGTAATAGGTTTGCGTCAAGGCGTCGGAGATGCCCTTGTCTCCCGGCACGACCAACCCTTGCGGGAAGACAGACTCGCCCGGACTCCCCGGCCCACAATCAGTGGTCCCGAACACCCCCACCAAAGGGTTGTTGGGGCTCAACTGACAGGGGAAGACCGTGGTGTTTTGTCCCGGACGGAAGGTTTGCGTGCGCATGCCGACATCCGCGATGGGCGTGTTCAATTCCCAGCGAAGGCCGTAGTTCAAGGTCAATGCAGATCGAATCTTCCAGCTATCTTGCGCATACAGATAAAGGGACGAGCTGCGCACGCTTTCGTGCTGCGCCGAACCTTGCAAATACGAATCAGGAAGACCGAGAAGGTAATTGGGAAAGAGATCGCTGTATCCGGGATCATTCGGGCCACCCC
>JBAVYG010000324.1:0-17844 GCA_049698675.1 Terriglobia bacterium | reverse complement strand
GCCGCCATTTGGCGAGATAAACTCGCCGCTACAGCATCAAATTGACCCACTAACCAAAGCCCGGCGCTGCATGACGACGGCGTGGAGAACTGGTATTCTGCATTGATCCTTGGAGGTCAAGATTTTCTGAGGGTATTTCATTCTTCAAGAGGAAACGAAATGGCCAAAGTCTATTACGAGAATGATGGAGATTTGAAACACTTGGCGGGCAAGACCGTCGCTGTTATCGGTTACGGGAGCCAGGGGCACGCGCACGCGCTCAATCTGCGCGACAGCGGGGTGAAGGTGATCGTGGGTGAAGTCCGCCCCTCTGTCCCCCAGGCCAAGGCGAAGGAGGCAGGCTTCGAGGTCGTTGATGCAGCGGAAGCCTCCGGGCGCGGCGACCTTATCGCCGTGCTCATCCCTGACCACGTGCAACCCAAAGCTTACAAGGAACAGATCGAGCCCCATCTTGGCAAGGGGAAGACCTTGTTGTTTGCCCACGGGTTCAATATTCACTTCAAGTTTGTCATTCCACCCCCTACGGTGGACGTGGTCATGATCGCGCCCAAGTGCCCCGGTCACCGATTGCGCGAGCTTTTCCAGGAAGGCATCGGCGTTCCGGCCTTGCTCGCCGTCGCACAGGACGCCTCCGGCCACGCCGTCGAGAGCGCGCTGGCCTACGCGAAAGGTCTCGGGAGCCTTAAAGCAGGTGTCATCCGCACCACCTTCAAGGAAGAAACCGAAACAGACTTGTTTGGCGAGCAAACCGTATTGTGTGGCGGGGTGTCAGCGTTGATCACGGCGGGATTTGAAACCCTGGTCCAGGCAGGCTACCAGCCGGAGATCGCTTATTTCGAGTGCCTGCATGAATTGAAGCTGATCGTGGACCTGATTTATCAGGGCGGGATCAAGTATATGCGCTACTCGGTGAGCGACACGGCTGAATACGGCGACTACACCCGCGGGCCGATGGTGATTGACGCGCACGTCCGCGAAACCATGAAGAAGATTCTCGCCGAGATTCAGAATGGCCGGTTCGCGAATGAATGGATGGAAGAGAACGCTCGGGGCCGGAAGAAGTTCCTCGAAATGCGCGCCCAGGCAGCAGACCACCTGATTGAAAAGGTGGGGAGTGAATTGCGGAAAATGATGCCCTGGATTCGAGGCTCCAAGGAGGAAGTCACCGCCGCTCAAGCCGAGGCACGACGATAGCGGTGCTCTCTCACCCGGCGGGGCTTTACAGGCTGCGGAAAAACCGTTTGAGGCTGTCATCCTGAGAAGTCTCGCGAACGCGGGACGACGAAGGATCTCGCGCTGTCTTGAAAATACTCAGAGCGAGATTCCTCGCTCCGCTCGGAATGACAGCTTGGAGGGTTTTTCGCGCATTCAGGAGGGACATGAGGCCAGGAACAGACGTTTCGCAGACGAGTGCTCAAACCGCTAAGGCTTTGCAGTCCGGTGTCAGGAAACTCGCGCTCATCGGCGCCGGGAAACTCGGTGAGGGGCTGCTCTCGGGAATTTTGGGCTCGCAGCTTGTTCCCGTTGGGCGCGTGGAGGCTACCGTAGCTCACCAACCGCGCGCCGACTACCTGACAGAAAAATATGGCATCAAGGCGCATACCAACAACGTTCAGGCGGTCTCCGGAGCCGACCTGGTGCTGATCTGCTTGAAACCCCAACAGGTGAAGGGCTTTCTACACGAAGTCAAGAAGAAGCTGAGAAAAGACGCCGTCATCATTTCCTCTGCGGCCTCGGTGACAACGTCCTTGATCGAGCGTGAAATGGGACGGCCGGTGCGCGTGGTCCGCGCCATGCCCAACACACCGTGCCTCATCCGCCAGGGTATGACGGCCCTTGCGGCAGGGCAGCACGCCACCGAAGACGACATCCGCCTGGCGCGAGAGATCTTCAGTTCCATGGGCCGAACCGTGGTGGTGGATGAAAAACACATGGATGCCATCACGGGTCTTTCGGCCTCCGGCCCTGCCTACGTTTATGTGATTATCGAGTCATTGGCCGAGGCGGGGGTGAAAATGGGGCTGCCGCGCGACCTTTCCACCGAACTCTCCGCCCAAACCTTGCTGGGCGCTTCCGCCATGGTGCTACACACCGGCGAGCATCCCGCCAAGTTGAAGGACATTGTAACCACGCCGGCCGGCTGCACCATCGACGGTCTCCTGGAACTCGAGGAAGGCGGCTTGCGCGTCACTTTGATTAAAGCCGTGGTGCGCGCCGGCGAGCGGGCGCGACAACTCGTGGAAAGCCAGAATACATAATAAGTCGAGAAGTCGAGAGTCTAGAGTCGAAGAGTTAAGAACTTTCGACCTTCGACTGTCGACTGTTGACTTCTTCAAGCCGCGTCGCCGAGTGCTTGTTCCAGGGCCTTCCGCAGAGCTTCAAGGCTCGGCTCGACGCGAAGTCTCTGGCGGGTTTCCTGAACTTCCGAGCGGTGGCGCATGATGTACTCGGTATCCTTCAGTTGGTGGCCCGTGAGAACGCAGACTATGTCCGCGTGCCAGGGAATTTTTCCGGCGCGCACTAACTTTCGAACCCCGGCGACAGTAGCCGCGGAGGCAGGCTCACATCCTACGCCGTCTTCAGCCAATATGGCCTTGGCCTCAAAGATTTCCTTGTCCGTGACGGACTCCGTGAACCCCCCGCACCACTCCAGGACTCGTTGGGCCTTCTTCCAATTGGCGGGATGGCCAATGCGAATAGCGGTGGCCTCGGTGTCGGGTTTATCGACTGGGGTCAATTCGTTCAAGCCGCCCGCCACCATTTGATGGAACGGACTGGACCCCGCGGCCTGCACCACGACAACCTGCGGTACCTTTTCGATGAATCCAAGCTCTTTCAACTCGCGCAGTGCCTTGCCGATGGCGGAGGAATTGCCGAGATTCCCACCCGGCACCACTATGTAGTCGGGCGGGCGCCAAGCCCGTTGTTCCAGCATCTCCGCCACGATGGTTTTCTGTCCCTCGATGCGGAAAGGGTTCACGGAGTTCACCAGGTAAAGGCCCAGTTCCGGCGCGATCTCACGGAGCAGCCTGAAAGCCTCATCGAAAGTATCGCCCACCTCCACCACCAGCGAGCCGAAATCTAAAGCCTGGGCAAGCTTCGCAGCGGAGATTTGCCGGTACGGCACAAAGAGCAACGATTTCATACCCGCGCGAGCCGCTTAGGCTGCCATGGAGGAAGACGTATTGCCGGTCGAAGCGCAGGCTACCATGCGGATGCCACGCGAGGCAGCCCGCGTGATGCAGGCGGTCATCCCCAGGTCTTTAAAGGACCCGGTGGGATTGTTGCCCTGATGCTTGATGGTCAAATGGACGGGGCCCGCCCACCATCCTGTGCGGCGGGTTCCCACCAAGGGTGTCGAGCCCTCCGAGAGCGAGATAATCCGCTCGCCCGGTTCGATGAAAGGGATCAACTCGCGAAATCGCCACACCCCGCTGCGGTCGATGGGTTCGCCACTCAATCGCCGCTGATGCCACGACCGCCGAAGGGCTTCGGGATCGAAGGCCTCAAAGTCGTATCTCACCTCCAGGAGCCCGCCACAGTAAGCACACGCGTGCCCATCCTTCTTGGGGCTTTGCTTGCGCTGGCAAGCTTCTTCGATGCATTGGAGGTAGGCAGATGACATTACTATAGCTTAAATTCTTCGTGAATGGCTTTTACGGCTTCCTTCACGTCCGAGGACTTCACGGCAAATGAGATGCTCAATTCGGAAGACCCCTGGGCGATGGCGATAATGTTAATGGCGCGCCGCCCCAGCGCTCCGAAGGCTCGCCCGGCGACGCCTGGGGTGCCTTTCATGTTTTCGCCGATGGCCACCACAATGGCCACGTGAGGCATGACCTCTACCGTGGCTGAGCGGTCGTGAATTATCTCCAGCTCAAATGCTTTCTCGAGCTTGGCTTTCGCCCGTTTCAACTCCGCATCGTGGACGGCAAGGCACAGCACATTTTCTGCGGAGGATTGAGTCACCATGAGGGCGGTAATATCTTCCAGGCTGAGGCAAGTGAAAACCCGGCTTGCCACCTGGGCGAAGCTCAGTCGATCTCCTCCACTGACCATGATGAGGTTGGCTTTGCTCAGGGAGGTGATGGCCTTCACGCCGGGCGGGCCGTCTGGCGCAGCAGGGGCGATCCGGGTTCCCGGGCAGGAAGGGTTAAAGCTATTCTTGATCCAGACGGGAATCTTCTTTTTCATCACCGGCTGAATGGTCTTGGGGTGGAGCACCTTAGCCCCGAAGAAGGAAAGCTCAATGGCTTCCCGGTAGGAGATGCCGGGAATAATCCGCGCTTCTGGGACCAGGCGAGGGTCCGCCGTCATCACCCCGTCCACATCGGTCCAGATCCACACTTCGTCGGCATCCAGAGCCGCCCCGATAATGGTGCCGCTGAAATCTGATCCCCCCCGGCCAAGCGTCGTGCAGAGGCCCTCGGGTGTGGCTCCCCGGAATCCGGTAATGACGGGAACGGTCCCGCGTTTGCGAAGCGGGGCAAGGCGCTGGCGGGTCTTGGCGGTGGTCTCGTCGAAAAGGGGAGAAGCGTTGCCGAAGTTGTCGTCCGTGACGATGAGTTCGGTGGCGTCCACGGCCTCCGACGCAATGCCCAGGGAGCGGAGGATGGCCGCCAGGAGGTTCGCGGACATGACTTCGCCGAGGCTGGAAAGTGCGTCCATGGCGCGGGGAGTAACTTCCCGAACCAGGGAAAAACCGGAACAAAGGTTCTCAAAGTTACCCACCTGGGCAGCTAAGCGAGGCAACACCAACGATTGGTCGGCCGCCGAGAGAAGCTGGTCAGCGACTTCGCGGTGACGCCGCGCCAACTCCCGGCGTACGTTCTTCCAGTGTTCGCCATCGCCGGCGCTGGCTTCCGTGGCCGCACGAATCAGCATGTCCGTCACTCCGCCCATGGCCGAAACCACCACCACCAGGTCGGCGTGTTGAGCATGCTGGGCCAATATCTTGCCCACATTTTGCATTCGCTCGGCGTTCCCTACCGAAGTGCCGCCGAACTTCATGACCACGAGTGGCTTCTTGCCTTTTGCAGGAGTCGTCGCTTCTTTAACCATAATTCGTCCCTTGCCTCGGGTATAAGTCAATCCCTGCCCGCCTGAGCGAACCGGAGGCCTGGGTGCGCTCAGGTCAGCTAGCGAATGGTATTCGTGGTCGTGGATGAGGAGACAGAATTAGGCGTCTTGGTCGATTCGCGGACAACATCGATGAAGACCTTGGCGGGGAGTGACAGGTATCGGTCCCGGCGGTACACCAAACCTAGTTCCCGGTAAATCTTCTCGCCTTCCAGGGGAATCAGCCTCAACACGCCGGCTAGGACCTCGGGTTGCGCGTAGGTCCTACTAATCAGGGAAATCCCCAGGCCCGCACCCACAAACTTCTTGATGGTTTCTACGCTGGCCAACTCCATGGAGATCTGGATGTGGTCACGGTACTGGCGCAACAGCCGGTCAATCACCACCCGCGTGTGGCCGGTCTTGGGCAGGATGAGCGGGTGGTGTGAAATCTCCTCCAGCGTCACGCTTTTGTTCTTCCCCAGGGGGTGATTCTTGGGCACCACAAGCTGGACTTCGTCGCGAAAGACCGGAATGACCTCCGTGTTATTCGCCGACTGCGGCAGAGTGACGATCCCCAGGTCCAGGACGCCTTCCTGCACCTTCTGCAAAATCTTGTGGCTGAAGTTGCGGTAGATACTGATCTGCACGAGCGGGTAAAGCTGTTTGAACTTGAAAAAAGTCTTCGGCAGGACGTAGAGGCAGGTCGCCTCGTTGGCCCCCATGTAGAGTTTCCCGCGTGGCGTCTGGTTCAGCTCGGCGATGGCTTGCAGGGCCTCCTTATGGAGGTCCAGCATCTTGTCCGCATATCGCCGAAGGATCTCGCCCGCCGGGGTCAGGAGAACCTTCTTGCCGCTTCGGTCGAACAGCTTCTCCCCACACTCCTGTTCCAGAAGCCGCACTTGAGCGCTAATGGCGGGCTGGGTGCGGAAAATTTTCTCGGCCGCGCGGGAGAAACTCTGCAGCTTGGCGACTTCCAGAAAGCTGGCTAGCTGATCGTAGTCCATCGTATCTTGTCTACACCCGGCCCTTACTATACCAGATTGTGCGGGCTTGGCAGAAACAAAAATGACAGCCGGTGGTCCCGGCGCGCCTTTTAATTTAAGCAGGAATCAGCAGCTTGCTGAAACCTCTTAGCATGAGATCTGGAAGGCAGGCCGGCTGCATGTCAGAGTGGCGGGCGCTGGTAGCCACCCAAAGCCCTCTCGATTTTCGCGGCCACGGCCAGAGCGACGTCCTCGCGCCATGGACGCGCCACAATTTGCACGCCAATCGGCAAGCCTGCCCGGGAAGTCCCTGCCCGAACAACGGCTGCGGGCCAGCCTGTCAGGTTATACGTCATGGTGTAGCTGAAAGCGGAGAGGCGGTCGTAGGTCGAGCCGTGGACCATGCCGGGGAATGAGCAAACCGGGCACACCATAACGTCGAATTCCTCCATGAAGGAAAGGAGGGAGCGGCGAAACGCGTCCCATTGGCCGATCATGGCGACGAACGCAGCCATCGACTTGGCACCCGAGCGTTGGAGGTCCAGGACGCGCTGCATGAGGGGATGGACCTTTTTCGTTCCGGCCATCTCGAGCAGCTCTTCGAGCCCGGCGCCTCCGTCGGCGGTGAACAGGCCGAGATAGATTTCGTAGGTTTGCTCGAGGTCGCGGGGGCGAGCTTCTTCGACGGCGGTCACGCTGGCTTCGAGCGCTCTTGCTGCTTTCTTCACGGTTTCAATGCTTTCTCGATCGGGCGTTTCGATTCCGTTGTCAGTGTGAAACGCGACGCGCAGGGCCTTGAGATCAACCTTGGTCGCGTCGCCCAAGGGCATGGGGACGATGGCCGGGTCGCGCCAGTCAACCCCCGCGATGATGGGCAGCACCGCGTTGAGGTCTGCTACAGATCGCGCCAGAGGGCCGATCTGCCAGAGCGCATCGAGCAATCCACCGGGGCCGGGGAAGTGACCGGTGCGTGGAACCCGGCCGGAAGTCGGCTTGATGGCCGCAATGCCCGTGCAATGGGCGGGGAAGCGCACGCTCCCACCCGCATCGCTGCCCAAGCCGATTGGCGATCCTCCTGCCGCGATGATGGCGGATTCACCGCCGCTGCTGCCCCCCGGCGACAGCGACAGGTCGAAAGGGTTATTCGTTCGGCCATAAATGAGGTTGTCGCTTTCCCATGCCCAGCCGAATTCGGGGCAGTTCGTCTTGCCGAGCAGGACGCCCCCGGCAGTGCGCAGGCGCTTTACGACGGTGGCGTCCTCTTTGGGGACGTAGGAGGCGCGGCCCTGGGTTCCTCCCGTGCTGATCACTCCCTCGGTTTCGATGGCGTCCTTCAAGGTAAACGGAACGCCGTGCAGCGGCCCTCGGATTTCCCCCTTGGCGAGAGCCTTGTCCGCCTCGCGGGCTTGTCCCAGCGCCGTTTCAGCGGGAAGTTGTACGACGGCGTTCAGCTTGGGGTTGACCTCCTCGATTCGCTTGATACACGCTCTCACCAATTCTTCCGACGAAATTTGCCTGTCGCGGATGGCTTTGGCTTGCTCCGTCGCTGAAGCAAAGATCAGTTCCATAGTGGTCCGCCTCGATTCGGTGTGATACGCACTGTCCGTCATTCGCAAGGGATAACCCGATCGTCTGTCATTCTGAGCGAAGCGAAGAATCCCAGCATTTTTCCGCACTGATTGAGCAACTTGCACCGAGCCTCCCTGATCCGTCATCGCCTTCCAACTGACCCCTCACCCGGCCCGCGACGGCTGGTGAAAGCGCTGTCGCGAGCCACCCTCTCCCCAGCGGAGAGGGCCACCCTCTCCCCCTTGGGTGAGAGGGTGGCCCGCCGCCGGCGTTCTTCAGCCGGGGCGGGACGGGTGAGGGGGTCTCGAGCCTACGCTCCGTTTCTGACATCACGGATGGCGGTCTTCGGCTATCCTCGCTCAGAATGACAGGTGGTGGCATTTTGCTCTACGAATGACGAACACTTCGTACGAAAAGGTTCGGCCCTCGCTTACAGCAAGCGCCTTACATCGAGTCACCTCGAATTTCATTGTACGTTGCCCAGTGGGAAAAGTAAGCAACCCAAACCTCGACATGCGCCACCCGCCGGTTGTGTTATCATGTTCATGGACGGTGATAACATGATTCGTACCCAAATAAGTCTCGATGACCGGGAGTACGCTCTGGCCAAGAAGGAGGCGGAAGCGCTGGGAATCTCAGTGGCTGAGTTCGTCCGCCGGGCGATTCGCGGTGTGCTCCCGCCTTCCGGAAAAGCCGTCTGGATGCGATACGCGGGATTGGTCGAATCGGGAAATCCGCGATCCAGCCAGTCTATCGATGAGATCGTGTATGGCTTCAAAGACTGAGTCTTACGTCGACACTTCCGCTCTAATTGCCTTCCTGGACCGGTCTGACAGCTACCATCCTCTGTTTCGGAGGTTGTTTTCCAGCCCGCCTCAGCTTGTGACCTCCTCATTGGTGGTCGCCGAAGGGCACGGCTGGTTTCTACGACGATACGACCGCGAGCGGGCAATCCAGTTTCTCAACTTCATCGACGATTTGCCGGTGCTTGCCGTTCAGACTTTTGATCGAGAGGAATTGCAGAAGGCGAGCCGCTTGGTCAAGAAATTCGGGGACCAATCGCTCACGCTGGCCGATGCTCACGGCCTAGTCATTATCAACGAGCGGCGCATCTCAACTTGCTGGTCAACGGATCGCCATTTGGGACTCACTGGCGCCAAGCTGGTCATTCAGGCCGGTTGAGCGTCTTCACGGGCAGAAAGCAGAACGCACCGGGGAGACGCCAATTCATTTCGCAATTTAGAATTCAGGATTGCCCCGCGCCACCTTCGATCACCAGACTCCCGCCCTGGCCGCCACGACTGACATAGTATCCCATTTGTCTCCCACCTTACGAAATCGCGGCTCCGAGGTATTTTATTGCGGCGCGAAAGAATTTGATTGATTTCGAGCAGGTTTGTCATATAATCAATCAGAATTGAGCATCGTCTGTGACCGAGACAAACTGCAGAGATGCTTCTCCCGCAGAGCGGGATCAGCATGACAAGAACCGCATTCGTGGTGACAAAATGAAATCCTGCAAGCCAAGAGAACTCGCCCCGAAACGCATCGAGCGGCTCCGCCAAATCCTGAGGATAGACCATGTGGTTAGTGTCGAGGAGCTGTCCCGCCAGCTCAAGGTCTCTTCTGCCACAGTTCGCCGTGACCTGGCCCAACTGGAGAGCCTGGGTGAGGTCCGGCGGGTTCACGGCGGGGCCGTGGGGGTGGAGAGCCGGCTGGAAGAGCCTCTCTTCGACGACAAGACTTCAATTGCGGCCAGAGAAAAGCAGCGAATCGCTCAAGCGGCCCTCAAGTTCATCAAGCCGAACGATACGATATTTCTCGACGGCGGGAGCACGGTGTTGGAATTGGCGCGGCTGGTGCGAGACCGCTCGAACCTCACCGTGGTTACCAATTCCTTGCGCGCGGCCATTGAACTGGCGGCTCAAGGACCCAGGGTGATATTGATCGGCGGCGAATTCCGCCGGCTCAGCCAAACCCTGGTCGGTCCTCTCACTCGTCTCACCCTGGATGAAGTACACGTGGACAAGGCCTTCATGGGGACGATCGGGCTGACTCTCGAGGAAGGTCTTACGACCACCGATCCGAGCGAAGCCTATACCAAGGAACTCGTCATGCAGCATGCCCGGCAGGTCTTTCTCTTGGCTGATCATAGCAAGGTAGGCAAGGTCTCCTTCGCTTGCGCGGGGCAACTGGGAAAAGTTCAAGTGCTGATAACGGACAAACAAATCGAGCGTAAGTTTGCCAGCCAACTTCGCAAGAACGGCGTAGAGGTGGTGCGGACGTAAGAGCAGTCGAGAGAAGTCGAGGAGTCGAGGAGTCAAAAACGTTCTTGGCTCCTGGACGTTCACCGGTGGCGCTTGTCGGCGCCCCGGGACAATTCAAGCCGGATACGTCGCGCAGACATGAAAGGCGATGTCTGCGCTACCCAGCGCCCCTCGACTTCTCGACTCTCGACTTCTCGACTACTCGACTGCCTGAGGGAGTGCAAAAATGAGTGTAGTTTACCTGAGCGATTTAAGACCTGATTTCAGGCCATTCGAAATCGATTGCGGCAAGATCCCCGGTTACCGGTTCAGAGGAAATTTGCGAACCGAACTCGACGCGGGCCGAATTGAAGCGAGGACAGCCATCGATCTCCTCGAAGACATGCTGATGATCCGCGAGATGGAAGAAATGATTGTGAAGCTGCGGTCCGGCGCGTACGAAGCCATCAAGGATTTCAATTACCGGGGGCCGACGCATGTTTCAATCGGCCAGGAAGGCGCTTCCGTGGGAGCGTGCAGCGCCTTGAACCTGAAGGATTACATCACCAGCACGCACCGTGGCCACGGCGACAGCCTGGCGCGGGGCTGTCTCGCCATCCGGGCCATGAATGACGAGCGGCTTCGGAAGCGCGTCCCTGACTCGAAAGCGGCCTCGCACGCAGAACTCCTCGAGGATGCTCTTGAGGAACACGTCTATCGCACCCTTGCCGAGCTCTTCGGAAAGGAAGGCGGGTACTGCAAAGGGCGCGGCGGCAGCATGCACATCGCCGACTTCACCGTCGGCCACCTGGGAGCAAACGCTATCGTGGGCGGCAGCGTTCCGATCGCGACCGGGGCGGCGGTGGGAAGCCGGTATTTGCGCAACGGAGCCGTGGTCTGCTGTTTCGCGGGCGATGGGGCCTACGCGAACGGCGTGGTGCTCGAGTCCCTGAATTTCGCCGCGCAAGTTCAGTTCACCAACGAACTGGCGGGGGATTACCGCTTCGGCGTGCCCATCGTCTTCTTCGTGCTCAACAACCACTATGGGATGACGGGCCGCGCCGACAACGAAGTGATGGGCGTTGCACACCTGGCCCGGCGCGCGGCGGGCTTTTCCGACTGCAACATGCACGCCGAGGTCGTGAACGGCATGGACGTGCTTGCCGTTCGCGACGCCATGCGGCGTGCCGCCGAGATGTGTCGCAATGGGAAAGGCCCGGTTTTCCTGGATGTGAATACCTACCGCTATTACGGCCACTCGCTGAGTGACCCACGCAACGAGTATCGGACGCGAGAAGAAGAAGCGGCCTGGAAAGCGGTTGATCCCATCACGACCTTAGCCAAGCAACTCGAGGAGTGTGGCGTGCTGGACGAAGCGGGCGTGGCCGCCGTGGAGGCGAGGGTTCGCGAGCGCAATGCGCGCGCCGCCCAACGCGCCGAAGCGTCCGCTGACCCCGATCCCAAGGATGTCATCAAGTACATGTACACGGACACCTGCGCGGAGGTGGTCCCGCCCCAATATCGAAAAGTGAAGATCATCGAAGCGCCCGCCCCGATTAAAAGGGTCAAGGGCGAGATTACTTATCGCGATGCCATCAAGGAAGCCTTGATCGAGGAGATGAAACGAGATTCCCGCGTTATCTTCTATGGCGAAGACGTGGCTGAATATGGAGGAGCGTTTAAGCTCAGCAAGGGCCTGCTCGAGGCTTTTGGCCGCGAGCGGGTCTTTAACACTCCCATCTCCGAAGCGGCAATTTGCGGGACGGCGGTGGGCGCAGCCATGATCGGCCTGCGGCCGGTTGCCGAGCTCATGTATATGGACTTCCTGCTGATGGCCGGCGATCAGGTTTGCAACCAGGCTGCTAAGTGGCATTACATGTCGGGTGCGCAGGTTGAAGTTCCACTGGTCATACGCGCTTCAATTGGAGGCGGCAAAGGGTACGGCGGCCAGCACTCGCAAACCCTGGAATCGAGCGTGGCGAATATTCCGGGCTTGTATGTGGTGTATCCGGCCACGCCTTATGATGCCAAGGGCATGATGAAATCGGCCATTCGCGACAATAATCCGGTATTGTTCCTTGAATCTCAACTCCTCTATGGCGTTAAAGGCGTGGTGCCGGAAGAAGAGTATCTGGTTCCACTGGGCGTCGCGGAGGTGAAGCGCGCGGGCAACGACATCACCCTGGTGGGCTGGGGGCCGGCGGTTCCTGATGCTCTCAAGGCCGCCGAAAGACTGAAGGCGGAATTAGGTGTGAGCGCCGAGGTGGTGGACATTCGTAGCCTTATCCCGCTCGATAAGGAGACGATACTCGCTTCCGTGCAGAAGACGGGGCGCTGCGTGGTGGCCAGCCAGTCGGTGACCATCGGCAGTTTCATGGGCGAAATCATTGCGACGATTCAGGAGAACGTCTTCGATTATCTCGATGCTCCCATCATGCGAGTGGGCGCCAAGGACGGGATTGCCCCGCAATCGCACGTCCTCGAGGCCGTTTTCCTTCCCAATGCCAATGACATCTTCGAGGCCGCCAAGGCCATTCTGTAGGGGCGAGCGGCGCTCGCCCTGGGGCCGAACGCCGTTCGGCCCTACAACACGCGAAAAAAGCTTCGCGACTAGTTGTAGAAGGGATCACGATCATGGTTCGACCGATCACCATGCCCAAGCTGGGGCAATCTGAGGAAGTGGGCACGCTTGTTCGTTGGCGGAAGAAGGTGGGAGACACCGTCGCCAAGGGTGACATCCTCTTTGAGATCGAGACGGATAAGGCCGTACTCGAGGCGGAAAGCTTCTTCGAAGGGACGCTGCTCAAGATCGTAGTCCAGGAAGGGACAACCGTCCCCATTAACACCACGGTCGGTTTTGTTGGTGATCCCGGAGAAGCCATTCCGGAAACGGCGTTGCCTGCACCCGAGCCAAGGCGAGCAGAAGCCCCCAGCGTTTCGAAAGAAGCCCTACGACCGCCTGTGCCGTCGCTGGCTCGAGGAGTGCCTGAACCGCGTTTGGAACGACCAGTTGCGTCAAGAGAGTTCCGGCCTGTGGAGAAGGCAACACCCGCGCCAGCCGTGATAGCCGCCCCAGAAGTGTTCCGAATCAGCCCGCGCGCCGCCAAGCTCGCCAGGGAGTCCGCCATCAACCCCTCGCCGATCCTCGGGACTGGCCCTTACGGCCGGATTGTCGAACGAGACGTAAAGAATTATCTGGAATCTAAGGGCTACTACCAGCTCCGCATCACGCCGGCGGCCAAGAGACTTGCGGCCAAGGAAAACATCGACATCCTCACACTTGACGGCAAGAACGGCCCCCAACGCATCACCGTCGCAACGGTTCAAAGAGCCATCGCTGAAAAGCCACAACCGATGAGCAGAATGCGACAGGTGATTGCGGCACGGCTGACGGAGAGTTTTACCACCACTCCACACTTCTTTGTCACCGTGGCCGTGGATATGACCGAGCTTGTCAATTTCCGCTCAGAACTGAAAGCCCAGGGGGCGTCTTACACCGTCACCGATTTCATTTTGAAAGCCGTGGCGCTCAGTCTGGTCGAGTTCCCGATCGTGAACAGCATCACAGACGGCAAGAATGTTCGCTGGCACAGCAAGGTGCACCTGGGCCTGGCGGTGAACCTGGAGCAAGGGTTGCTGGTCCCGGTGATCCGCGACGCCGATGAGTTGAGCCTGGCGGAACTGCACGACAGCGCCACCGCGCTGGTTGCCAAGGCGCGCGCCGGCAGACTCACACCCGACGAAATGGGGGGAAGCACCTTCACCATCTCCAACATGGGAATGCTGGATATTGAGAACTTCACCGCCATCATCAATCCCGGTGAAAGCGCCATCCTCGCCGTGTCGAGCACACTCAAGCAACCGGTGGTCAAGGACGACCAGATCGTTATCCGGGACATCATGAAGATGACTCTGTCTTCCGATCACCGTATTATCGACGGGGCCACGGCCGCCAAATTTGCGAATGCAATTAAACAAAAACTCGAGGAGATATCACTGTGGAAACGTTTGGCGTAGTGGTAATCGGTGCGGGGCCGGGAGGGTATCCGGCCGCGATTCGTGCCGAACTCACGGCCACTGAACTCGCCCAAACCATCCACTCCCACCCCACCCTCGCTGAAGCATGGATGGAGGCTGCCGACGTGTTGCTCGGCGAACCCATCCACACCATCGCCAAACGACCAAGGTAGCAGGCTTTGGAGTGCGGCAGCTTGCTGCCGCTTTCCTTTGCCGGAAGCTTGCTTCCGGCAGTGACCCGAGCAAGCTCGCGACGGAAAAGCGGTCCCGCAAGGTGGGACCGCACTCCAAAGCGCTTCGCGCGGGCGGCGATACACCGTGCACCCGATTAACAGTGATGTCGAGACGGCTTTTCCTAAGAACACGAGCTTAATGAGCACGTGTCCACAACTATGCGGGCGAAAGGGATTTCACGGCATCTTTGCATCTTCCCTGAGAAACACAGCGTCCTCGACTGCCGGCAATCGTCGAGTCTCGAACCCCTAGTGGCGCACGGCCCCAAGCATCATCATCGCGGGCAAATTTCATTAACATTCATTAACTGGATTCATTAACAGGATGGCATGTCCCGCTGCGGCGGGAGCGGAGTGCAGCGTAGCGAAGAATCTGCCTTTGCTTGCGGCCAGGCGCCGTGCTGTGTTACTTGTTCCGCAGGCGGTCGAGCGCCCAGGCGGCGTGTTCACGGACGACAGGGTCAGAATGCTGGGCAGCCTGCTCGAGCCAGGGTACAAACCTCTCATCGCCGGAATTGCCCATGGCCACGCAGAGATTGCGCAGCCAGCCGCGGTATTTCACACGCTTGATGGGCGAGTGGGCGAAGATTCGACAGAAGTCATCTTCACTGATTAAGGCCAAGACATCCAACGGCGGGTTGAACAGAGAGGAACTGGCAGTGTCCGTTGCCAGTGGTCCATTGTCCGTTGTCAGTTGCTTAGGAGCACTTCCCTCCTCCAGCGTGGGGCGGATCGGCGCAAAAGTCATCGGGTGGAATTGCGGCACTTTCGTTGTCGCTGCCTGCTTGACGCAACTCTCATCGGGTGATTGCCTTTGGGGATAAAGTCTCTGCTGATAGCTGATAGCTGACGGCTGATGGCTGCTGTTCCAGGGACACACATCCTGACAAATGTCGCACCCGAAGACGTTGGCGCCGATCTTTGGCCGGAACTGCTCCGGGATTGCTCCCTTGATTTCGATAGTGAAGTAAGAAATACACCGCGACGCATCCATCACGTAAGGTTCAACCAACGCCTCTGTGGGGCACGCATCGAGGCACGCCGTGCATGACCCGCAGCGGTCGGGAGCGGGCAAGTCCGGTGCAAGCTCAAGGCTGGTCAGGATGACCCCGAGGAAAAACCAGGAGCCCTTCTCCTGATTGATGATGCAGGTATTCTTGCCCATCCAGCCGATTCCCGAAAAGCGGGCGAAGGCTCGTTCGACAACAGGGCCGGTGTCAACAAAGGCCCGGGTCTCGACGCCTGGCGCTAGCTCTTCCAAAGCCGCGCGAAGCTGTTCGACCTTTGCCCGCATTATCTCGTGGTAATCCTGCCCCCAAGCGTAGCGCGAAACCCAGGCGCGAGGTGCGGTGGCTGCAGAATAAGGAAGCGACGTGTTATAGACCAGTCCGACGCAGATAACTGATTTGGCAGAAGGGAGGACCAAGTGCGGATCGAAGCGCTTGGGGTTCTCAAGGTACTGCATCTCCCCGTTGAAGCCCTTCTCCACCCACTGGCGGGAAAACTCGAGGTCTTTCCAGACCGCGATGGGTGCGATCCCGGCCAGGTCAAAGCCGAGGTCGAGCGCGCGCTGTTTTACGGCAAGGCTCGATAGCATTGGGTTGAATGATAACGCCTTGTGACAGGAGATTCCAAGCAGGCTTCACCTCAGAGCGATCTGACTCAGGCTGGATTGTGGGGAATTGCCGGCCGCGCGACAGCGCGGGGGTAACAGCCCGAGACGTAGGGCTGCCCCTTGGGGCGGCCAAGGCCGGGTCAAGACCCGGCCATACAAGTGAGAAGAAGAACGGAAGAGGAACGCCCGCCGCAGTCGAGACAGCCGACCGCCCTGTACAGGAACGAGGTACGAGCCCCGTGCCATCTGGTGCAGGGCAGGCCCAGACGCTTAGGCAGACTTTGGGCTTGTTTTCAGCGGCCTTCGGCGACGGTAGCGCCTGGCTTGCGGAGTTCTGCGAACTGGCTTATGCGCACGGTGCCGCCTGGCAGGATGGCACGGATTTCGAGTTCGCCGCCCATGGCCTCGATGATTTTTCGAAGCGTGCTGATGAACATATCCGAACGCCGTTCGACTTTGGAGATGGCGGCCTGCTGGACGTGCAGGACCTCGGCCAACTGCTCCTGAGTCAAGTCCAGGGCAGTGCGCAACTCGTCCAGGGCCATCTCTTGAATGATTCGCTCGGCCTTGGCTTCAGAACGCGCGCGGGCCTCGGGCGACATCTTCGCCTGGAGCTCTTTGAAATTCTTCGCCATGCCTTTAAGCCTCCTTCTTGATCGCGGCCAAGTGCTCGTCGTAAAGCCGGTCGGCTATGGGGTTACCTTGGCGTTCACGTCTTCCTGCTCCGCTTCGCTGTGAGTGTTCCACCACCCCTCAAACTCCTCCGTATACTCGACCTCCCATTCCACAGAAGGAATATAACCCCGGTGGAATCAAGTTGTCAAGGTCTTTGCGCTATTTGCCCTTCATATCGGCGACCCCCTGGCCCGCCTAAAGAACCGCTCCGGTATCCAGAGCGCGGTCCGTCAGTTAACGGATCAATCGGCGCATACATACAAACCGATCTACGTGCCACCCGCGAGGCGCCCCTACGAGGATTACGCCTATTACCGGCGCTTCGCGGACGCGGGCACTGGCCCTGATACTGGTTGCGCGTGGATTGGTGGTGTCGTAAGATTGTTTAAGGTACGCTGGGGTCGGGGAAGGGGGATCTGCGGATGGCAACAACCAACATCAAGGAAGAGGCTCGAAAGCTTATCGAAAAAATGCCGGACGACTCTACCTGGGATGACCTGATGCGTGAGATTTACGTGCGTCAGGCCATCGAATCTGGGCTGGCCGATAGTCGGGCGGGGCGCACCACCAGCGTCGAAACGGTCCGCGCGGACTTCGGCCTCGAAAAGTGAAGGTTCACTGGACGGACACGGCGCGCGACCATCTCCGGGCCATTCACGCCTACATTGCAAGGAATTCGCCTCAATACGCGCTGCACGTTGTTGACCGCCTGACCAGGCGCTCGCAGCAAATTGCTGAGTTCCCCTTGTCGGGGCGGGAGGTCGCGGAATTCGGGGTCCCGCAAATTCGGCAGGTTCTGGAAGGACCCTTTCGAATCATCTACTACATCAAGCCTGATCAGATCGACGTGCTTGCCGTCATCCACGGTGCACAGCAAATTCCACCCAGCGAGTAAACAATCGCCGACCATTCGCAATCTGCTGATCCCGAACCCAAGGGGTGTAAGAGCCGCGTCCTCTGCCGGGGAGGTGTCCAGCCAAGTCACGTCCGTTCAATACGTCGGGTCGAGAACCTTAGGTTGCCTCCGATCATCTAATACCTTAGGATAATAGTGTTCTCCGAGCCCGGGGTGCTAAAGGCACAACACAAGCTCATGCCCTGCGGGCCGTCAGGGTGACTTGAGAAATCGAGCCGCCTCCCGTGTTTGGAAAGGAGAACAGAACCTACTCCAAACGCGGGTAGGTTTTTTGTTTGGGGCGTAGCTTTGGAGTGCGGCAGCTTGCTGCCGCTTTATCGCCCCTGAGCTTGCTCGCGGTCATCTCGGCATAAGGCGGCACTCCGGCCAGCAAGCTGGTCCCGCCGAGCGGGAAAAGCGGCAGCCCGCCACGGCGGGCCGCACTCCAAAACCTTCGTTCGCAGCGATGATATTGAAAGACAAGTTCGGGCGTGACATCCACGACCTTCGCATTTCGGTGACGGACCGGTGCAACTTCAGTTGCGTTTAC
>JBAVYG010000323.1:0-5383 GCA_049698675.1 Terriglobia bacterium | reverse complement strand
CATCCTGGAGCTGTAGAAGGTTCCAAGGGTTGGGCTGTTCGCCCATTAAAGCGGTACGTGAGCTGGGTTCAGAACGTCGCGAGACAGTTCGGTCCCTATCTGGTGTGGGCATAGGAGATTTGAGGGGGGTTGTCTCTAGTACGAGAGGACCGAGATGAACAGACCTCTTGTGTACCAGTTGTCACGCCCGTGGCACGGCTGGGTAGCGAAGTCTGGAAGTGATAAACGCTGAAAGCATCTAAGCGTGAAGCACGCCCCAAGATTAGATCTCCCAAGGGTGAAGTCCTGTTCGCTACAGGAATGATCCCTTTGAAGGGCCGTCGAAGACTACGACGTTTATAGGCCAGGCGTGTAAGCGGGGTAACTCGCTTAGCTTACTGGTCCTAATCGCCCGTTCGGCTTGACCATAATTTCTGCTCAGCACACTGTCCAGCTTTCAGCCTTCAGCTCTCAGCTTTCAGCAAACGCATTTTCTTGCTGACGGTTGACCGCTGATTGCTGATAGCTTGTCAGATTTTGACGCCACACTATTCAGAAAAGAAGCTGTCAGCCATCAGCGCTCAGCTTTCAGCGAAGGAGTTCTTCTCGCTGATAGCTGATAGCTGACCGCTGACGGCTTCTTCAACAGTTTTCCGGCGACCATACCGGAGGGGACACACCCGTTCCCATCCCGAACACGGTAGTTAAGCCCTCCAGGGCCCATGGTACTGCAAGGGGAACCTTGTGGGAGAGTCGGTCGTTGCCGGGATTAATTCGAAAGTCGACAGTCCACAGTTGACAGTCGACAGTAAAAACCGTAGGGCGGGCCTCGTGCCCGCCCTTTTCGTTTGTTGGCCGCATTTTGCGTCGACGCGTTTACCAAGGGCGCATAGACGACTGCGACCAGAGGCTCGGTTGTTCCGGCAGGCGAGCCTTTTCTTGGAAGCATTGATTTGAAATCTTAAATCTGCAATGCTTGATTCGGTGCTGGCTGCCAGCGGGCCCGGTCGGTTCGGCTGGGAGACCTGGGTTTGAAGATGAACGTCCGGTTACATCCGCACGCGCGCGAACGCCTGGGGGAGAGGGGCACAACATGAAACTCGTCTACGATCCCCGGCACAACATCGCCTATCTTCGTTTGCACGAGAAGACGGCGCAGGTGCAGACTCTGCACTTGAGCGACTAAATTAACGTGGACATCGCCTCAGACGGAACAGTCTACGGCATCGAGTTGCTCAATGCCAATCAGCAACTGCGCTCAGAAGACCAGGGCAATCTGGTCGTCGTCAACGAAGCCGCCGGCGACAGACGCGAAATCCCCCTCGGATGATTGGTGTAGGGCCTATGCTACTCCGCATCTGGCCACTGTGGGGATGATGGTTTTGTGATCACAGCTTTCCCGACCCGACGGGTGGCCTCGCTCGAAAGGAGGAAACAGCTTTGGCCGTAACCGAGATACAAGATTATCTGAAGCTCCTGCCCAAGCTCAAGGAGTCACGGGAAGGGTTGGTATGGGTGTCCTACGATGCCGAGGCTGATACGCTTTACGTGAACTACAAGAAACCCAGCCATGCCACCGACAGCGAGCTCACCGACGACGACGTGATCGTCCGCTATGAGGGCGAAGATGTTGTCGGATACACGATCCTCCACGCCAGTCAGCGTGATCTGAAACCTTAAATCTGCAATCTTCGATCCCGCGCCAGCAGTCGCGGCGCTTGTCTGAAATCTTGAATCTGCAATCTGGGATTGCGGTAGCGAGTACCCACGGTCAATCGTTTTTTGATTGACCGTGGGCTTTCCCTACCACTTGGCTCATTTAGTGGTTTAGTTGTAGAGAGCCACCGTTCAGTCTCTTGTATAACGCGACTGTGGCTACATCGAACTTCATGAACTGCGACGACCCATTTCTTGTCTCATTGCCCGGGTCTTCAATCACCAGCCAGTACTTAACAAATTCCGGTTCTATTTTTCCGATAAAATCTATCTCACCCACGCTCCCCTTTAGGTTATAGGTGATAACGACAATTCTCTTAAACTCCGGGTCGTGTCTTATTTTAACCTTCTTTGAAAGACAAAAACTCCCGAAGAGATCAGTCCTTCCCAGGCTGTTCCTCTCGGCGGCTTTGAGACCAGCAAGAACTTCCAGCGTTATCCCAAGTTGGTTCGCTACTTGCTCCGTTATCAACGTAGCTTGACTGAGCTTCATAGCTGTCGTATCTATCGCGTATTGCCAACCGGTGCCTCGCCCTCCTTGCGAATCGTCGGGGATATTTCCGGATGCAAGATATGGAACGTCCAGTTGATTGTGGGCGTAACGAACCCAAGCATCCATGTATCCGTCAATACCTATAACCTCCGCGTCTGCGTAACAGCACATACACATCAGGTATTTTTTTGGGTCCCATCCTTTCCTTTCGCCGCGCATGTATGTCAAGCCTTCTTTCAAGACTTTTTCGGGCTCTTGTCCTGAACCAAGACTTCGAAAGAGCCATTGGTCAGGAGCGTCTTTACTCGGAAGCCGGACCCTGTGGAGTTGCTGCGACACTTCGGAGCTCCGCTTGGCCAGGTGGTCCGTCACTGCCTGTATGGACTTTGCCACGTCCTGTGCCTGCGTCTGTACTGATGGCAACGACGGGGGCTTTACTGGTGCAACTACGAAAGGTGACTGCGTTTTAGCCGTGACGGGGCCGGGGATGGGCGGCGGTTGTTTAGTTGGCTTCGGCGGAAATGGTCCTGGTGCAACTACCAAAGGTGACTGCGTTTTAGCCGTGATGGGGCCGGGGATGGGCGGCGGTCTTTTAGTTGGCGGCGGCGGAAATGCAACTACGGTTTTAGGCGGGATGAGGCTAGGCACGAGCGGCGGTGTGCTCACTAGTGGGCGAGCCGGAACGGGTGGTGGAAGATGAACACTGTCATCTTCTCTGGGCCAGTTGCGCAGAACGAATTCAAATACCGGTTTGTACTTTCTTGATCGGATTGCATGGTTGTCTATTACCGCTTTGATCTCGCGTTCCAGGTCTTTGAGTCCGAGCTTTGGGGGATGTGTGA
Source organism: Terriglobia bacterium (assembly GCA_049698675.1). Lineage (GTDB taxonomy): Bacteria > Acidobacteriota > Terriglobia > UBA7540 > UBA7540 > CAVROP01. The sequence goes on along the minus strand of JBAVYG010000323.1, from coordinate 2,353 downwards.
ATTCATCCTTACGGAGCAGCTCGATCAAAGGCCTGAGAGAACTGTTCGGGAGATTGAAATGACTATAGAAGGGACTCGATTGTCTTATTGCCGTAGCCATGTGAATGGCCTGGTTGATTATTTGGGTTCTAGTCAAGTGTCCTCCTTATCTAGCGTCCTGCCTTTTTCGCGGGGTTCAGCAGCCATGTTGTCAGGCCCATGTGCCAGCCCTTGGCTTTGCAAAGCTACCTGGCTGGGGACCTCGTGAACATCCTGGAGCGGTGCACCCCGAAGTTCTCCGCCTTCAAACATCAGCAGATCCGGCGGCGACCATTGCGTGCCCTCTATCTCGGCGGAGAGCGCCACTTCTCTGCGGACATAGGCATAACGGAAAACCCGATATCGGGGAGAGCACTCCAGAACAAACCGGCGTTCAACAGAGGCGACATGGATGGAGCTTTGCAGACTTTTCCAATTGCCATGCGACTTTTCCACCAGCCAAAGCGTACACCCAAACCGGCTTCTTGAGTCAGAGATTTTAGTCGCGGACGTGGGTGGCGCATACGTCCCGGCGTTTTTTCGGGATGTATGCGCCCTTCCAAATTGGCGGACGAACTGGCAGTGGGTAGACCGTAGGGGCGGGCCCTGTGCCCGCCCTTTTGCTTTTCCCTGACAACCTGGCTAAGATGGGCGCAGGAGTCCGACGATGAATGCGGAGGTGCAGTACGTCGCGCCGTGACCCTGGGGTTTATCTCCGCCACATGCCTCCACTTCTTGTTAATGCACCGGGATCGCGCTCGCTGTTAGGAAGGAGCGCAGAGTCTCAAAATCAGAGACTCTGTGCCCGCTCTGGTTCTATACTGCGATAATTCGCGTTGGATGGGATTTTCGACCTATGATTCTGGCAGTCGTTGGAATGACGGGTTCAGGCAAGAGTGAGCTGTCTCACTACCTTGCGTCCCTGGGTTTTCCGGCTATCCGTTTTGGCCAAGTTGTCGTGGACGAGATTGCTAGCCGAGGTTTGGACCTCAATCCGGCGAACGAAAGGGCTGTCAGAGAGGAACTTCGCTCTACCTATGGTATGGACATCTGCGCTCGCCGGTGCTTGCCGGCGATACGCAAAGCACTCGAGGAGAGCCCGCTGGTTGTTATCGACGGCCTGTACAGCTGGAGCGAGTACAGGACGTTGCGGGCGGCGCTGGGTGAAAATCTCGTTCTGCTTCTGGTATTTGCCTCCAGAGAGACGCGGTACCATCGGCTGAAGGTGCGGCCGGAGCGTCCCCTGACCTTCCAGGAGGCTCAAGAGAGGGACATCACGGAAATCGAAAACGTTGAAAAGGGCGGGCCCATCGCCTTTGCCGACTATGCACTGCTGAACGATGGCACGAAGGCGGAGCTGTTCGCCGGAGTTGACGATTTACTCGCGCGCTGGCGAATTCGTTCTCCCCACGGAGAAAAGCGCGTTTGACGAGGTGACGCGGGAGCGCCTTAACTGATTCCTTGTTTAAACGTCGGGACGGCGCTCGATGTTCGAATCCCGGCAGAAACTCGTGCCGGGCCGGGCTGCAGTGCAAGATGGGCCTCGTGCCCACCAGGTTTTGCTTTTTCCGAACAAGCTGGATAAGATGAGCGCCGACGTCCTCCGCCGATCGCGCGGAGGGCTCGCTAAAAGCGCTGCGGAGGGAATATGATCACAAAAGATGATTACTACATGGGTATCGCCATGGCCGTGCGCAAGAAGGCGAATTGCATGGGCCGACGAGTCGGCGCCGTGATCGTCAAACGCAATCGCATCATCTCCACTGGCTACAATGGGACGCCCGAAGGAATGGCCAATTGCCTTGATGGCGGCTGCGTACGTTGTAAGAATCAAGAAGCATATAAGGCAAGCGTTGGATATGACGTCTGCATATGCGTCCACGCCGAGCAGAACGCGCTGATCACCGCAGCTAGATTTGGAAATTCCATTGAGGATGCCATTGTGTATTCGACGCTTCGGCCGTGTTTCGATTGCACAAAGGTATTGCTTCAAGCCAAGGTTCACACGATTTACTACATTCATGATTGGGCCCATCCGATCGATTCCCTGCAGGAGCAGTATCTGCTTGCTCAAAGCAAGCTTCCGGGCGGGGTCAGGAAAGTGGAGATTCAGGACCCTGAGGCGGAGTGGGCGAACGGCAATGCTGCGCCGATAAGTGGCTGAGGCTGGCGCCCCTGCACTTGAGCGACGAAATTAACGTGGACATCGCTTCGGACGGGACGGTCTACGGCATCGAGTTACTCAATGCCAATCAGCAATTGCGCTCTGAGGATCAGGGGAATCTGGTCATCGTCAACGAGGCCGCCGGCGACAGACGCGAAATCCCCCTCGGAT
>JBAVYG010000322.1:0-18851 GCA_049698675.1 Terriglobia bacterium | reverse complement strand
GTGGGGGGGCGCGCGGCGCAGTTTCCAACCGTAGCAGCATCAACCGGGGTGGTGGCGCGGGCGGCGGAGTTTCCAACCGTGCCGGCGCAACGGCCAGAGCTTTCAACGGAAACAGGCAGGCGGCGCGAGGATACACTGCACCCCGCGGTCAGAGCGGTGTCCGCTCGGGCGCCTTCAGCGGCATCGAGAAGGGCGGACAGGCAAAGAGCTATTCGTCACGGGGAAAGGCCAGCGTCGGTTGTGGAGCAGCGCGTGGCGGCGGTGGTGGAGCAGCGCGCGGGGGCGGTGGCGGAGGAGCACGTGGCGGCGGTGGTGGGCATCATTAATCAAAGTTCCGTCATGTTTTTAGTAGACTGTAAAATTTGGAAATGGAGAGAAGCCATATGCGGCGAACGAAGCTGAACTTCCACGAATTTCATTTGACCAATCTTCCTATACTAGCTGCGGTCGCTATCCTTTTGATCTTTCCCACCCGTTCCGTGGCGCAGCAACCGGGCCAGAAAACGTTTTCGTCGCCGGAAGACGCGAGCAACGCACTCGTCAGGGCAGCGCAGAGTAACGACGAAAAAGCGCTGCTCGATATCCTCGGACCAGATGGAAAGCAAATTGTCTCGTCGGGAGACGAAGCCGAGGACGCCGAAAGCCGCGCTAATTTCATACGGAGATATCAGCAAATGAACCGTCTGGTGAAAGAACCGGATGGAAACACTGTCCTGTACATCGGCGCGGAGAATTGGCCCACGCCCATACCGCTCGTGAACAAAGGGAATTCGTGGTATTTCGACACCGAGGCGGGCAAGAACGAAATTCTGTACAGGCGAGTTGGCCGGAATGAACTATCGGCCATTAGCGTTTGCCAGGAGCTCGTGGCGGCGCAAAAGGAATACTACTCCACGCAGCACAACGAGTATGCCAAGGAAATCTTCAGTGATGAAGGGCAGCACAATGGCCTGTATTGGAAAGCTGCGGAGAGCGAACCCCAGAGCCCCGTCGGGCCGCTGGTGGCATCGGCCTTTGCTAAGGACTACGGCAAAAGCCAAGACGTCGCTCCGGCTCCTTACCGCGGTTACTATTACCGCATGCTAACGCATCAGGGGAAAAATGGCCCAGGCGGCGCCAAAAGTTACCTCGTAAACGGCAAGATGGCGGAGGGTTTCGCTTTCGTGGCCTATCCGGCGGAATACAGGTCGTCCGGCGTGATGACATTCATCGTTAACGAGGATGGAGTAGTGTATCAGAAGGATCTCGGCAAGCAGACCGACGTTCTCGCCAAAGCTATGAAGGAATACGACCCCAATTCCAGTTGGCAAAAGGCTGAAGAGCAGCAGGAGGAGACTGCTGCCGAGCAGAAAACCAAGTAAAAGGCAATCTCTCCTACTGACTCCTGACTTCTGACTCCTGCTCTTTCCCTCAGACTCCTGAGTTCTGTCTTTCCAATCCCAGGCGGCGCAAGCGGGACATGAAATTGAATTAAATGCACAACAATCCCGTCAAGCGCGGCCTGGTGAAGCAGCCAGGAGACTGGCCGTGGTCCCGCCGCGGCGGGGAGATTCTACTTCTTAAATGGCGCCTCGCTCCTGACCATGGACCCGATGCTGTGACCCACAGGTCGCAGACATCAACAAGCGATGCCCGCACCACGCGCGGGATATGCGCGTGATTAAGCCGTCGCTTCGTGCGCGACCGTTTCAGCGCGCCGCACCCGGACTTTCACCTCCACGCGCGAGCCGAGCCGATTGAGGATCGCCATGAGGCGATCGACGGTGAACCGCCCGAGGTCCGCATTGCGGATGCGCGAGAAGTCGGCTGCCGCAATGCCGGTCCGGCCGTGCGCCGCGCGCAGGGTGAGGCGTTCCCGGTCGAGTGCCTTGATGATTTCGGCGGCCAGAATGGCCTTGAACTGTTCAGCATCGGCGTTCTCATGCCCGAGGTCGCGGAACACATTGCCGCTTCCCCGCACCACTTCCAGTTTTTCGCCTTTCATCGCAACGTCTCCTTCAATCTCTTCAAACGGTCCTTCACTAGATCGATCTCGCGTTTGGGCGTCTTGATGCCCTGTGTCGATTTCTTCTCAAACGCATGCACGACCCAGATTTCATCGGCGAGCTGCACCGCGTAGACCACGCGGAACGCCTCGCCCTTAAACGGCAGCGCAATCTCGAACACGCCCGACCCCAAGCCATGCATCGGCTTCGCAATATCGGCCTTTCCACCCTCGGCCGCGATCGTCAACGCCGCCAGGCAGATCGACCTGGCCCCTTCCGGGAACGTCTCGAGTTCCTTCAGTGCCGCCCTGATCCACGAAACAGGCCGAGTTCCCCGAGTCATCTGTCGCCCGCTAGCGCATACCACTCACAGAATTACCTTGTCATAATTGACAACATTTGTCAAGCCATGAAGTTTCGCATGGGATTGGCGCCGCAATGGGAAATGAGCTACGATTCCTGGGCAGCTAAAGACTTGAGTCAGAAGCAAGTCAGCTACGCCAGGCAGCATATCTCGACAAGGGGCGCCAGTGAAGCTACCAAACGGAGACCGAGCGGTCGTCGACCTGGCTAAACTCCGTGATTACTGCCTGAACGAACAGCACCTTCGTGGCCGGCACAAGGCGCGTGTCTTCTCGTCTGCCCTGGGCACAACCAGCGAGGACGCTGAAATCCTCCGACAAACGCTCTTGGACGCCGCGGTTGAAAGGAGTGCAACCCTCGGAGAGCAGGATGACTACGGGCAAAGATACGTGCTAGACTTTCCAATGACGGGGCCGAGAGGCTCAGCTACAGTTCGGAGCCTGTGGATTGTTTTGACAAGTGAGAAAGTACCTCACCTGGTAACCTGCTACGTGCTGTGAGGAAAAACCATGGAGAATATCAAGCCTTTCGCGGTGGTGGCGCTATTAGAAGATCTCCCGTCTCGCAGCCTACAGCGCGGGCAAGTAGGTACGGTAGTGGAAACTCTCGCGCCCGGCGTGTTTGAGGTTGAGTTCAACGATAACGAAGGCCGCGCTTACGCGACCTGCGCCCTCCGGTCTAATCAGTTAATGGTCCTCCATCATGAACTCGCCAGCACTTCTTAGGCTGCCAGTGGATCTCGCCCAAGGTCGCGTTTGCTTACACTGCGACCCGCTACTTGTCGTCCCAATTCCGGCTGCATCCTGATTGTGCTTCGTGGTGTACACTTCAAGCGACCCGGAATTCCAAGGTGGAAATCTTGGGTTAAAGCTGGACAACGGTTACGTTGACCGCACGACGGCAGTTTGATTCACTGCGCCTTCACACCGGGAGTGGCGTTGTTTTTCATGGAACCAAAAGAGTTTCAGACGTCGCACGCGCTTCGAGTACAATAGGCGTTCGCAAAAATGGGCTGGGCCTTCTACGGAGGTCCTTCTGCTACAAGAGCCCGTGGGAGCCACTTATGTCTTCAGCCATGAAAACGCTCTTCCTCAACCCGCCAAGCTTCGAGAATTTCGACGGCGGGGCTGGCGCACGCTGGCCCGCCACGCGCGAGACCGAGTCCTTCTGGTATCCGGCGTGGCTCACCTACCCGGCAGGGATGCTTTCGGACAGCAGGCTGCTGGACGCCCCTCCGCACAAGGTGACGCCCACCCAAACCGTCGAAATCGCGCGCGGCTACGATTTCGTTGTGGTCTTCACCTCCACCGTGGGTTTCCAAAGCGATGTGCGCCTGGCGCGGCGCCTCAAGGATGTCAAGCCCGAAATTAAGATCGCCTTCGTGGGTCCGCACGTTCAAGTCCAGCCCGCTGAAAGCCTGATGGCCAGTCGCGACCTTGATTTCATCGTGCGCGGCGAGTTCGATCATGCGGTGGTGGAGTTTGCCCAGGGCAAGCCGCTGAGCGAGATTGCCGGGGTCAGCTATCGCAAGAGCGGCCAGGTTGTTCACAACCCTGCGCGTCCGCCCCTCGAGACCGCAGAACTCGACGCGCTCCCGTTTGCCACTGAAGTTTACAAGCGGGACTTGGTCATGGAGAAATACAACTTGCCGTTCCTCCTCTACCCCTACGTTTCGTTCTACACCAGCCGCGGCTGTCCGGCGCAGTGTAGCTTCTGCCTGTGGCCGCAGACGATTTCCGGACACGCCTGGCGGGTGCGTTCCGCGGACAACGTGGTGGAGGAGGTCCGCCAAGCGCTGAAACTATTTCCTCAGGCCAAGGAGTTTTTCTTCGACGACGATACGTTCAATATCCGCAAGGACCGGGTGCTGGAACTCTGCCAAAAGTTCAAACCGCTCGGCTTCCGCTGGTCCTGCAACGCGCGCGTGCACGGCGACTACGAAACGCTGAAAGCCATGGCAGACGCCGGGGCCCGGTTGTTGGTGGTAGGATTCGAGTCCGGAGACCCGCAGATCCTCAAGAACATCAAGAAGGGCGCCACCGTCGAGATGGCTCGCGCCTTCGCCAAGAACTGCAAGAAGGTGGGCATCGTTATCCATGGTGACTTTGTCATCGGCTTGCCCGGCGAGACCAGGGAATCCATCGAACGCACCATCCAATTCGCCAAGGAACTCGACACGCAGACCATCCAGGTTTCGGTGGCCCATGCTTTCCCCGGAACGGAGCTTTACGACTATGCGGCGCGGAATAACTTCCTGGCCTCCGAGGCGGCTACGGATGCCGGCGGTTATCAGCTCCCGCACCTCGAGTACCCGGGTCTGGGACGGACCGAGATGATGGCGGCCATGAACCGCTTCTATGACGCCTATTATTTCCGCCCGCGCGTGGTGTGGCGTATCGTCCGCGAGGCGCTGTGGGATGGGGATGAACGCCGCCGCCTTTACCACGAAGCGGTCGAATACCTTCGGGTGCGGGCTGAGCGCCGGAAGTACGCGCGAGGAAACTCCCCCAAGCCGAGCATGGTCGCGGTCTCCGGCGCCGACTCCGGCTCGAAACCCGCCGCACGAGCCCATTCATGAGTTTCCCCGTCGCCCTGCGGGCAAAAACCGCCATCATGGTACCCCTGATCGTGCTCTTTGGCTCGACGGGAAACATCCTGCTGAGCCGGGGCATGAAGCAGCTCGGCGCGGTGCGGGTCGCCTCGGCTATGGATCTAGTCAGACTCTTCACGGGGATCTTCAGCAGTGGCTGGATCTGGATGGGGATCGGTGCCCTTCTGCTTTTCCTCGGCTGCTTCATGGTGGTGCTATCCTGGGCTGACTACAGTTACGTCGCGCCGGCTTCAGCCACCGTCTTCGCCGTGGTCCCGCTGGTGGGCCATTTCCTGCTTGGCGAGAAGGTGGCGCCCCTGCATTGGGTTGGAATATTGATCATTTGCGTGGGTGTGGGCTTGGTGGGCCACACCGCGCCAAGTACCACGAGGCAACAATGACCATACGTACCGCAGTATTCCTAGCCATCGCGGTTCTCGCCAACACCGGTGGGGAAATCGCCATAACGCGCGCCATGAAGGACATCGGGGAGGTGAAAAACTTTGAGCTGGCAGCGTTGTTCGCCGTCCTCGGGCGGGCCTTCCGGTCAGGCTGGATGTGGCTGGCAATTGGGCTATTAGCGGTGGGCTTTTTCTCTCTTCTCACCTTGCTGTCCTGGGCGGATGTCAGCTTTGTGATTCCCGCTACCGCGTTCAGTTACGTAGTCGGCGGGCTAGGCGCGAAGTTTCTGCTGGGGGAACGGCTGTCAGCGGCCCGCTGGGCAGGGATCGCGCTGGTCTCTGTAGGAGTGGCGCTCGTGTGCGCGGGTTAGTGTAGCGCCACCGTCCCGGTGGCATTTGCCGGCAAGATGCCGGCGCTATGGCGATCGCGTTGTCTCGTGTGCGCGGGTTAGTGTAGCGCCACCGTCCCGGTGGCATTTGCCGGCAAGATGCCAGCGCTATGGCGATCGCGTTGTCTCGTGTGCGCGGGTCAGTGTAGCGCCACCGTCCCGGTGGCATTTGCCGGCAAGATGCCGGCGCTACGGCGATCGCATTGTCCAGATATTTTGTGGACACTACACCAGGTCAGAGAAAGGAGGGGTGCAGTTGGCACTTCTCAAGTGGGCGATACTTGCGATAGCGGTTTTGCCGTTTGTCTACTACTTGGCGGCCACCTTCTGTGCCTGGGAGTTTTTCCGGCGGCGTGGCGAGGTAACGGCGGACTTCTCACCTCCGGTCAGCATCCTGAAGCCCCTGAGTGGTTTGGAGCATGAGGCTTACGAAAACCTGGCGAGTTTCTGCCGGCAGGATTACCCTGAATACGAAATCCTGTTTGCAGTTGACGACGGGCGCGACCCTGCCATTCCCATCATCGAGAAGCTCATCAGCGATTTTCCCAGCGTGCCGATGCGCCTGTTGGCAGGCTCGGGAACCCCTGGCTCGAACAACAAAGTGGCCAAGCTTTGCCGCCTGGGGCGCGAGGCGCGGCACGAATTGCTGGTCGTGAGCGACAGCGACATCCGGGTGAAGCCTGACTACTTGCGGCGCGTCGTCTCACCCTTTCGCGACCCCTCCGTGGGAGCCGTCACCTGTTTGTACGCGGGAATGACGGAACCCAACCTCTGGTCCGAACTCGAGGACCTGAACTTGACCTCAGATTTGCTGGCCAGCATGCTCGTGGCGCGGAAGCTCGAAGGGGTGAACTTTGCCCTGGGCGCGACGATGGCGGTCACCCGATCACGTCTCGCCGAGATTGGCGGTTTCGAAGCCTTGGCCGACTGCGCTGCCTACGACCACGAACTGGGCCGGCGCATCGCCGCTCGTGGTTACCGTGTGGAACTGGCGCCCTGCACGGTTCAGACGCTGTGCGCTTCAAGCACGGCACGGGAGTTTTTCGAGCATCACTGGCGGTGGGGTGTGGTCATACGCCACTGCCAGCCCTGGGGGTATGCAGGACTGTTGTTCACACAGGGGTTGCCCTGGTCGCTCGCGGCAGCCGCGGTGGCGCCTTCGCGTGTCGCAGCTATAGGCTACTTGGGCACTTACCTGGTAACTCGCCTGGCCATGGCTTTCACCGTCGGCGCGCACGGACTGAAAGACCCGCTCCTGCGCAGAAGATGGTGGCTCATCCCCTTGCACGACGCCGTGGGATTCTTCATCTGGGCGGGCACACTCTTTTCCAATCGTGTCTCTTGGCGGGAGTTGAAGTTCGATGTCCGGCGGGGCCGCCTAATTCCGGTAGCCCCACCAGCAGGGACGGAGCTCAAGGAGCCGGAAAGAATACTTTGAAAGGGTTGCTCCGCTGTCCGCGACAAATCCGCGCTGAGGAAGGGCATTAGTCGCCGTGGGCTTGCGTGGCACGCATGGCCGCGCCGGAGGAGTCGGTCGGGCTAAGCAGCGAATCGCGTCTTGCGTGGCAGTATTGTTAAGGATAGGGTGGAAACTCGTAGCGAGGCCCCTCGCGACCGAGGCGGCGTGCGCCTTCAGGAGATCTTTCTGAATTCGAGGAATGTGCCATGACATACTCCATCGCTAAGCTCATTGAAAAGCGGCAGGGCGAACAGTACCCCTTGCACCGGCAGTACATCAACACAAGCTTGGCTCGCGTTCAGGCGATCATTGGCTTCGACAAGATATATACCCGTGGGGAAGGCTCCTATTTGTGGGATGCCGACGGCAACCGCTACCTGGATTTGCTGTCCGGCCACAGCGTGTTCAACTTGGGGCGCGGCCACCCGGTCGTCAAGCAGGCGATGCAAGAGGTGCTCGCTCTCGACCGTCCCAACTTGGTCAAGATGGATTGCCCCCTGCTGGCAGGCCTGCTGGCGGAGGAGTTGGTCAAGCGCATGCCGGCCGGACTGGACGCGGTCTTTTTCGCCAACTCTGGCGCCGACGCCGTAGACACCGCACTCAAGTTCGCCCGTGCGGCGACCAAACGCCCCCGCATGCTCTACCTGGACCACGCGTTTCATGGGTTAACCCTGAGCACCCTCGCACTCAATGGTGGAAGCCAGTTCCGCAAGGGGTTTGAACCGCTGATGCCCGGGTTCGATGCTGTAGCAATGAACGATCTTGCGGCGCTGGAGAGGCAACTTCGCCAGGGAGATGTGGCCGCATTCATCGTCGAACCAATCCAGGGCAAGGGAGTATACATCCCGGCCGACAACTACCTGCCGGAGACCCAGCGCTTGTGCCGGAAGCACGGCACACTTTTTATCTGCGACGAAGTTCAGGTGGGGATGGGACGTACCGGACGCTTTCTCTGCGGCGAGCATTGGAGTCTCGAGCCTGACATCGTCACGCTCTCCAAGTCACTGGGCGGCGGCTACATCCCCGTCAGCGCCACCATCACGCGTCGCAGCATCCATGACGCGACCTTCAGCCGCTTGGAGCGCTGCCAGGTGCATTCGACGACCTTTGGGCAGAATGAGCTGGCCATGGCGGCCGGTCTAGCCACTCTTTATGTCCTGGATGAAGAACGGCTGATCGAGCGCGCCGCAACCATGGGAGCGAAGCTTCTGAAAAAGCTGGTGGCCTTGCAGGAACGCTACGAGATGATCGCGGACGTGCGCGGCAAGGGTCTGATGATCGGGATTGAGTTCAAGGCGCCGCGATCGCTGGGGCTGCGTGCCGCCTGGACGGCCGCCGAGGCCGCTCAGAGAGGCTTGTTCGCCCAGTTGGTAGTGATGGCCCTGATGCGCGATCATCGGATTCTGACCCAGGTGGGTGGTCCTGACATCAACATCATCAAACTGCTCCCGCCGCTCATCATCGGCGACGAGGAAGTGGAGATGATTGCCTCATCATTTGATGCTGTGATGGCTGAGGCGGCGGAGATTGGGGGGCGCGTGTGGGCCCAGAGCCTGCAACTGATCAAGCATGCCGTGGCCGGGTAGGCCTGCCGGCTGTCATTCCGCGCCGGATGTCATTCCGAGCGTAGCGAGGAATCTCGCTCTGCCCGTAGTGGAGCTCAAGATGGTCTAGTGGATAGGTGGAAGAAAGAACAGAGCAAGATTCCTCGCTACGCTCGGAATGACACCGGGCGAGATACTCCGTAGATTTGGAGAGACAATGCGTACATTTGTGACCGGAGGCACAGGGTTTGTCGGTAGCGCTGTGGTGAGGCGACTGCTTGAGGCCGGGCACGAGGTAAAAGCCCTGGTGCGTCCTAGCGCGGACACGCGGCGACTGGACGGCCTGTCCGTGGAGCGAGTGGAAGGTGACTTGCGAGACGGCGAGAGCCTGCGCCGAGGGATGGCAGGCTGTGGCTGGGTCTTCCACGTTGCGGCCCTCTATAGCTATTGGGGGTACCATTGGAACGACTTTTACCAGGCCAATGTGGAAGGCACGCGTCAGGTGCTGGAAGTTGCCCGCAAGGAAGGCATCGAGCGCATCGTTTACACGAGTTCGATCGCCGCTCTGGGCGTCCACGAGGACGGCTCTCCTGCTACCGAGGATACACCTAGTACTCTAGCCGATCGGATCGGTCCGTATCAACGCTCCAAGTTCCTCGCCGAGGAGGTGGCTCGAAACTTGGCGCGCCAAGGCCTGCCGGTAATCATCGTCAATCCCAGCTCACCGGTAGGGATCGGCGATCACAAGCCCACGCCCACCGGCCAGATCATCGTGGACTTCCTGAATGGGCGCATTTTCGGTTATGTGGATACCGGCCTGAACATCATCGATGTCGAAGATGTGGCGGCAGGTCACCTGCTCGCCGCAGAACGGGGGCAGATAGGGCAGCGATACATCCTGGGTGGAGAAAACCTCACACTCAAGCAAATCCTCGACCTGCTCGCCGAAGTCTCCGGAAGGCCCCAGGTGCGCCTCCGCATTCCACACTGGGTGGCGCAGTGCTGGGCCTACGTAGACGTGACGATGGCGAGGTTGAACCCACACCGAATACCCGCGGCCACTCCGGACAAGGTGCGCCTGGCGCGCCGGCACGAGTTCTTTGATCCAGGGAAGGCAGTACGAGAACTTGGACTACCACAGACCCCGGCCCGCGTGGCACTGCGCAAAGCAGTCGAGTGGTACCGGGCCCGCGGCTATGCGCCATAGGCATTAACAGCGCCTCGACCGCCAAAACACGCTGGCTTTGGTTGGGCGAAACCCTTGCGGCAAAGCCCGCTAGTGCTGCTACGGTTAGGCGCATGCGCCACTCGCGGACAGCAAGGGACTCGAATCAAAAGAGTGGCGGAGGGAGAGGGATTCGAACCCTCGAGCCCCTTTCGAGGCTAACGGTTTTCAAGACCGCCGGTTTCAACCGCTCACCCATCCCTCCGAACCTTTCCTTTCAACAGCTTACATCAGCGAACGACTCTTTGTCACCGGTTACGGCAACATTTGCAGGGTGTTTTTTCGTCCAGTCAGCGAGAAGTTCACTCTGAATCCTTGATGCTTGTCGAGCTGATTCGAGATCCCGCTCGATGTACCAATCGGCAGTGGTTTGATACTTTGAATGTCCGAGGCGCTTTTGAATAACCTTGAGCGGCACCCCGGCTCGGTAAAGCATGGATGCGCCCCAGTGACGTAGTTGATGCCAAGTCACATGCAAACCGACTTTGGCACCTGCCCGCTGCAGGGCTGAGAGTGCCAAGTCGTCGATCATCGGACGCTTCGGATCTTTCGGGTGAGGAAAAACAAGGTCCTCATCGGTCACCCATTGCCTGCGCGACCTGTATTCCCGCAGGCGACCGATCTCCTCATCCATGAGAACGACAGGTTCTTGGCTACGATGACCCTTAGTCAAGTGTTCTTCTCCGAGGTATCGTGCGGTCACGAACCAGACCAGTTTGTCCTCGAAGTTAACCGCACCCCACTTCAGCCCCAGGGCCTCTCCGATCCGACAGGCGGTCGCCGTTACGAACCAGGTGAGCATCTGGAACTCTGGTTCAACGGCATCAAGCAACGCGCATATCCGCTCTGCGCTGGGCACGGGTATCGGAACTTTGGGGTCTTTCGGCGGCATCTCAATCAGAGTGGCCGGGTTGTGGAACTCAAATAACTCATCACGTGTCGCTTGCCGAAAGAGAGAGCGGATAACGTTGCGCACATTGTCGCAGGTGTGTCGTGCTTTGCTTTGGCCATGCAGGCGGTTGATGAGCAGCTGTATGTCCCGCCTAGTCACCTGATCGAGCTCCATGGCGCCGAACGCCGGTAGCACGTGGGCCTTCAGAATTTGCAGATAGCCCCTGCGTGTTCCCGGCTTGCGTTTGTTCACAAACTCCGGAATGTAGTGATCCTCAATGTAGGCTTTCACCATCATCACCGGCCGCGGCGTGCGAACAAATTCCGACTCCATCTTGGAAATAATCTTTTGGAACCGGCGTTGTGCCTGCCGCTTCGTGATTTCATCTTTGTAACCGAGATTCTCCGACTTCCACTTCTCCCCTGTCTGGTCTTGGGATCGCACCCGATAAAGACCTTGCCAATACGAACGTTTCACGTCATCACGTAAACGGACGTGACCTTCTTGGTGGCAACGCCGTGACATTTGTTTAATCCTCCTGTCACGGGCAACCACGCTTCCGCTCGCAAGGTTATCACAAGTGGAACTGGGTTTGCGAGCTTGCAACCAGATTTCAACGTCTGCGAGCTTGAAGCGCGGGCGATTGCCGACCCAGCAGGCTACAGGGATCGGATCAGAAGCAGCTTTTTGCGTGTGCCGATAGAGGAATGACGTGCTGCACTGAAGCTCTGCCGCGAGCCCCGCAACTGTCAGCAGCTTTGTTGGTTGCAAAACACATGGGTTCGCTTCGACAATTTGCGGGGTCTTTCCAACCAGAGGCTGTCTCCATCCTCTCTCTCCGGCATCAAAATTGCATTTGGAATAAATCACTTTCTTCCCGTATGTCCAATAGGTGGGCTCGTCTCACCACTTGTCGCGGGATGGGACTCCCCGAATACGTCTGATATCAGCTTCAAGTTGCTCCTGCCTAACGCTTACCCAATTGCGCGGGGCGGGCTTCCAGGCTCCCTTGGATGTAGTTGAATTGATTTAAGGGTTAGAAGTGAATCCAGCGGGGCTTGGGTAAGCGACTAGTTTGAATCCCCAACTTCTACATACTAGGAAATTGTTTTCGTGTCAAATGCTCGGAAATCATACTTGAGTCAAGTGCGCCTATCGTTGCGGAACTCACTAACTTCAAAGGACTTGCCCAGCCATACCCGACCGAAAGAGGTGGTCAGAGAAATCGAAGTCCAACCTCAGCTTCCGAGCCGATATCTGTGATTTGCTGACCCCGCAAATTGCTAATGGCCCTGCGGTGGAGCCAGCCACCCGTGTCCACTTGGGCATCAGCTGGAATATCCATACCGGCAGTCGACCGCAAGTCTCAGAGGTGCTTACAGTAGCTCGACGATGAAGCCAATACCCAAAGAAGAGCTTTGTTACTTACCAGTTGAACGCCGGTGGTGGTCACACCATTCGCAGGTAGGCCTCGCGACGGATTTTACTGGAAGCCCCCAGCATTGGTGATTTCAGGGTGCCCAAGTAACCTGACCATAAGCTAAGTGCGAGGCCAATTCACGGGCTATTGATGAACACATGAGGTGGTTTTCTCGATTTAGTTCTCACAAGTGTCGACCGGTGAAAAAAACTTGGCGACCGACATGCCCCCCTTTGGTCCCGGCCATCGGGGCTCATCGACGGCCGGTCCGCCGGCTCGTGATCTGTACCGTTGAGGCAGGGCCCGGGGATGGGGAAGGCAGTTTGATACGGGAGGGAAAGTTTTGGTCAGCGGGCTGGGCCGTGGAGGGCAGATGCGATGAATTCAGTGGCCGCCCGCAGCTTCGGGACATCCGCTTCAGTCATACGGCCGACGTCACCGTACTTAAATGCGCCGCCGCTCGCCCATTCGACCACTTCGGCGATGGCTTGCTTCTTGGTTGTGGCAACGCGCCGTGCCGCAGTCAGAAACTCGTTACGCAGCTGGTTGAACGCGGAACCTGCCGCTGATCCATTGCCGTTGTTGTGCGCAGGAGGCGAGGCAGCCCCCTCGGCGGGTGGCATCGCAGATCTATTCCCACCATTCGGGGTCGCGTCGTTTGCAGGGAACGAAGGCTTCGCCATCAGCTTTGATGCCGCGGCCCCTTCCACCGGTGGCTTGACAGATCCGTTCCCGCCGTTCGGTGCAGAACTGCTTTCGGGAGGCAAAGGCTTCGTCGTTGGCTGAGGCGCGGTAGCGGCGAGGGGTGTATCCGAAGGAGAGCCTGCCGCGGCGCCTTCTGTAGTCACAGAACCATTCGCCGACGCCGGATAGAACTCCGTTGCGACCTCCGGTGCCTGCTCTTGCTCGTCCTCAACGACCTCAAAGACCTTGCCGCCCGAGCCGAGCAACTTTCGAGTCTCGGCGAACAGCCGGGCATTCTCCGTAAGGTTAGCGATAAGTTTCCGCATATCGTCGCCTTCCACCTCCAGACTCAGCGCCCTGATAGATGAAGTCTTCTTCCTTTTCTCTTTGCGGTCGAAGTACGTGGCTTCCTCCGGGCGAACCGTCAGCTTGGCTGTGATGCCCGCCAAGCGGCCACCCGTGAAGGTCTGGATCTCTTGCAAGGCGGAATGGATCTGGCGGATGGATCGGTATGAGCAGGTGTGGATGCGACAGACGCTCCCCAGCCGCGGGAAGTCCGCCAGCACGAAGCGCAGATCTCCACCCGGTTTGCACTGCCCGCTCGAAAGCTCCGGGCATCCGCTGCCGCACTGGGTCCAAGGCTGGCCGCCAGGTTTCTCAGTGGTACGCCGGGTAGCCGAGACGCCGTCACCCCAGCACTTCCGCTCAGTGGCCGTCCACCAAGCGTAGGAGCTGGGGAAGACGTTCTCGATGTCGTCGTCGATCAACATAATGTGAAGATCCCGGCACTGCTCACCGTAGTGCTTGGTCAGTTCCGGGTCAATTTCCCACTCGACCCTGTTGGCCGTCTTCTTCTTGCGCAGGAAGACGAAGTGGTCGAGCTTGGTGGGATGGTTGCGATCTCCATTTGGTGGTAGCCCTATGGAGACCTTAGTGGATACGGACAGCCGCTGGACAACACGGCCGTCATTGTCGTGCGTGACTCCAATAATCATTGATTTCTCCCTTCATTGAATAGACTTCCGGCAAAAACGCCTATTGGTGCCGGGGCATAACACAGCTGGGGAATCCCGATTCTCCGTTATCAGGCTAATGGAAGGGGTGTAGCCCACTCCAAGTTGCGATAAGATTGATCGGGAACACATTGGGTCTTCATCGATGCAATCACTGATACAAGACTTTCGCTTGGGGCTGCGGGTGCTGGCCAGGAACCCCGGTTCGTCGCTCGTGATCGTAGGGTTGCTTTCTCTGGGCTTAGGTACAACCACAGTAATGTTTAGCTTGTTCGATGCTACGTTTCTGCGAAGCCTGCCAGTGCGCCATCCCGAGGAATTGGTGAGGATGGTTCAACGCGCTCCAAAGCTTGGAACCTACAGCAACTTCCCCTATGCGTACTACCAAGCGCTGCACGATCACACGACAACTCTGGCCGCCGTATTTGGCGAGAGCAAGTACTATCACTTTAGGCTGACTGATCCCGAAACGGCAGAAGAGATCACTGTGCATGGGGTAACGCCTGACTACTTTGAAGCATTGGGAGTGCGGGCTCTGTATGGGCGCGTGCTTTTCCCAACCGACGCCACAGAAGCTCCGGGAATGCCACCCGCAGTTTTGAGTTACGGCTTTTGGCAGCGGCGTTTTGGCGGTGACCCTGGAGTGGTGAAGGGACGGTCCCTCCTGGTGAACGGCCATCGTTTTGCTATTGTCGGAGTAATGCCACGCGACTTCAACGGACTGACGCTTGACACGACGCCCGACGTGCGTGTTCCACTGCGCGCCTATCTTCCGCTGGCTAACCTCACGCTCGACTAGACCCTTCTTGAGATGGCGGGCAGGCTGAAACCGGGGTTCACCCGTTTGCAAGCGGAGGCCGAATGCCGGGCACTGTACCAGACCTCAATGAGAGATTACTGGCAAAACGTCGAGAAGTTGTCCCCGCACACCATATCGGAACTGCTCAGCCGCTCCATGGGACTCGACACACTGGATCGGGGGGTATCTGTCGTTCGCGATCGTTATGGCGACGTTCTTAAACTGTTGATGACATCTGTGAGTCTTCTAGTCTTAATTGTGTGCGCCAACGTAGGCGGGCTTTTGCTGGTGCGAGCCGCCGCACGGGAACAGGAGTTTGCGGTGCGGCTGGCAGTGGGAGCAACACGCATACGGTTAGTGCGACAGGTGTTCGCAGAGGGCTTGCTGCTGGCGGTCCCCGGAGCGATGGGCGGCTTCGTGATCGCGCTTGCGGGGATGCCGGCGGCCTCACGCGTGCTGCCGCCCATCCGAGATGTGAGCACTTCGCTGGTAGCCCTCTCGCTCGATGCAAACATCAATTGGCACGTTTTCCTGTTCTTGCTGGGGCTCTCCCTATTTACAGTGCTTCTTTTCAGTCTCAGCCCGGCCCTTGCTGTTTCTCGGTCGAATCTTGACAGCCTTCTCCGGGCCGCGCGGGCGAGTGGTCGTTGGCGAGGTCGGCAGGCTTTAATTACTTTCCAAATCGCCCTGTGCACCTTCCTGCTCGCGATTGCGAGCCTGTTTGTCCGCACCTACCAACAGTTGCAACGGACAAACCCGGGTTTTGACCGTGACCACATCGCAACGTTCACCATCAACGTGGCCGGTCAGCCCGGCGGGGCAGCACTGTTGAGGACATTTTCCGAGCGCGTGCGGGAACTGCCGGGAGTAGTTTCAGTCGCAGCATCCTCAATTGACGTAATGCGTGAACACGGAGAATCCGCGACGGTAGCTCCAGAAGGACAACGGATAACACGCGCCGATTTCCTCAACTCTAACCTGAACTATGTCTCGCCCGGCTTCTTCGCGACAATGGGGATGCACATTCTCACCGGACGCGACTTCATTGCCAGTGACACCCCGGCACCCAAGTCGACGGAGCCGGGGATTGCGGTTATTAATCAGACGTTCGCGCAACAGTTCTTTCCAAATACAGATCCGGTAGGAAAGCGGTTCGGCTTTGCAGCGGCCATGTTGGGCGTGGCGGATGGCAGGTTCGAAATTGTGGGCGTCGTGAGCGACGCCAAATACCGCTCACTGCGCGAACCGATCAAGCCAATGTTTTACACACTCCAGGCTGATGCTGACCACTTCGTGTTGTACGTTCGCACCCGCATGCGTCCCGAGTCAATCATTGAGCCCGTCCGTAAAGTCCTAGCTTCCCTGGATCCGTCCATACCTTTTCTCGAGATCCATACGCTGACTGAAGAGGTCGACAACACGACGGCAGGTGACAGACTTACGGCCGCGCTAAGTTCGCTTCTTGGATTCATCGCGGCACTGCTTGCCGGCGCGGGAATCTACGGGCTGCTCGCCTATGTCGTCACCGAACGGAGGCGCGAGATTGGAATTCGGATGGCGCTGGGAGCTCAGCCTGCGCAGATAGGAGAACTGATCGCGCGCCAGACACTCTCGATGACGGCGGTTGGTGTGACGCTGGGCGTGGGCGGTGCGCTCATGGCTGGGACTGGAATTCGATCGTTGCTCTACGGCATTTCAGCGCAGGATCCGAAATCGCTCATTGCCGCGGTGGTATTGGTATCCTTAACAGGGGCACTCGGAACTATAATCCCCGCACTCCCTGCAACACGTGTCGATCCCATGGTTGCGCTGAGATACGAATGACGCCACGCAAGACTCGACGCACTGGGCTTCAACCCGCACACCCTGTGTTGTAATTGGGCGAAGCAAATACCCCCAGCATGTGCAATCAATAGCTCGAATGCTCCGCTCCACCCGTGCGAGGGCGTGCGCGCGACGATGTGCACAATGGTGCACGCTTAACGATCCTATCCACACCATCAATCACAGCCCGGTGAACTCCTTCTACTGCAGCTCACCCACACTGTCTGGACTTCCAAAGCCACAACTCGGTAGCGAAAGCCAGGCGGTGTCACAGCCTGTTGACACGTGTGATCACCGGAACTGTCGTTTCCAGCACGAAAACGGCTGATTTCGGTATATAGTCAGAAAGCAACACCCTCGGGCTCAGTGGGTTGGCGGGCCTCCGGAATAGTCAAAGAGGGGCAACAAATAATCAACGAGTAGGCAAAAGGTTTAAGAGAGGACGCCCGTGGAACCCTGCGTACGGTCCGTGCTGCCCATTAAGGCGGTGCGGAACGGACGGTATTGATGACATATCCAGTCGAAGACTTCAGTGTCGAGCAAGCGGCGATACCAGTCTGCCAGCAGTCCGAAGCAAACGTTGCGCTTGCTGTTCCTGAACTGCCAGGACACAAACTTCAGCACGTCCTCGGTGGACGCAAGGTACAGGAAGCGGTCGAGGTCTTGCTCGGCCTCGAACTTATTGAAAACCTCGGCGTACAGTCCCTCGCTCTTGGCCGTGCGCTCATACTCGAGCGCGAACGTTGCGTCACGATCGTCAATTCTGATCGTCACGATTGCGTCGTAGACCTTTCCATTGCGGACACCCATGGACAGGTTCCTTGACCGCAATTGGATCTCCGGCACCCATCGCACGAGCAAATCCGCGCGCAAGAGGCTGAGGTAGATGTTATTGAGTTCGAGTGAGTGGGCCACCTGGAGTTCTTTATTGTTTCGGTCCGGCCTGGCGGGCGTGGTGATGAATTGCTCGCCAATACCTGCGAGCTCGATTTCCCCAGCAGGTGTGATGGAATACACAAAGGCTTTGCCTGCGCACGGCACCCTGCGCCGCGCGATCATGCCATACTTGGTAAGGCGCCGCGCTCTCCAGTTAAAAGTCGAGCGGTTCGACTCGTACTTACCAAGCTGCATGAACTCAAACAGTTGGTCGTGGGTGACGAAGGGTTAGCGAGCAACTCCTCGATCACGGGTAAGAAGTAATGCAGGGAGCGAATCGGTCCGAGGGGTATCGCGTTTGGGCGGCGAGCGGCACGGCGAACCGAGGCCAGGAGGAAAGCAGTTTCGATGACGGTCAGCGGGATCTGGCGCTGCCAAAGTTGGCCCAGCAAGCGCAGATCGAAGCGGCTGGGACGGCGGGGCGTGTCAGGAAGGCGGAGGTAGAGGGCGATCAGAGTTTGGCGATACGTCTCCTGATCAGTGAGCACGGGTTTTCCCTTCGCTTTTCGGTTTGTTGCGCGCCATAGCTTCCAACTCGCTTTCGCGGACGCGGTAAGAAGTGCCCTCAAGAACGGTGATGTCGGCGTGATGGGTGAGACGGTCGAGGAGGGCTGCGATGCAGGTGGCATTGGGAAAGACGGTGTTCCAGTCTTTGAAGACTTTATTGGTGGTGAGCAAGCTGGCCTTGCGTTCATAACGCTGGCTGACGATTTCAAAGAGCAGGTCAGCGGCGTGGGCGTCATAGGCAAGATAGCCACATTCGTCAATGACCAGCAGAGTGGGGCGGGCATAGAAGCGGAACTTGCGACGGCGCAGGCCGGGGGAATCGCCCTCCAGATCGGCGAGCAGGTCGGCGGCGGTGCGGAAGAGGACGGAGTGGCCAGCGAGCACGGCAGCATGGGCGATATTTTTGGCGATCATGGTTTTGCCTAACCCATTGCTGCCGATAATCACGCAGTTGCGAGGCTCGGTGAGGAAGTCCAGGGTGAGGGCGCGTTCGATCAAGGGGCGATCGATTTTCTTGGGCCAATTCCATTCGAAGTCGGCCAAGGGTTTGAAGCGACCCAGGCGGGCCTGAGCCAGACGACGTTCGAGGCTGCGGCGGGCGAGGTCCTGAGTTTCCGTGCGGGCGACTTCTTCCAGCAGTTGGCGCGGGCTCCAGTGCTGAGTGGCGGCGCGGGCCAGCACGTCATCCAGGAAGTCTGCCGTGCGCAGCAAGCGGAGCCGCTGCAGTTGCGCGACCAGGTCACTGCCGGGGGTCAGAGTCTTCGGGGTCGTGGGAGAGTTCATCGTAAGCCTCCAGGGAAGGATTTGAGACGGACAGGTC
>JBAVYG010000321.1:0-3049 GCA_049698675.1 Terriglobia bacterium | reverse complement strand
CCAGCAACCCCCCTTGGACGCTGGGATACTGGTCGAGGGCCACGTGAAGCTTCGCCCCTTTGATTTCCTTTACTTGAAACAAGTCCAGGTCGCCGGGAGCAAAGAGGTCGCTCGCCTGGGTCTTCTTGGTCCAGGCAAAATCCGGGGGGGTGAGGCGCACCGTGGAGTCGCCAAACCGGACCATGGCGTGGTCTGCGCTCGCTTGCATCACTAATCCGTGCACCAAATCACCCGGCTGGAAGGCTAGCTTCCAGTCGCTGTCCGCGTAGCTTTCCAGGGTCACGGGTTCACCGTCGGCGAGGGTGAGGGGGTTTTTCAGGATGTTCTTCTCGGGGCCGCGCCAGCCCCGGCGCTTGTCATCGTCGCGCAGTCCCTGCCGCAGGGCTTCCTCAGCCATCTTTCCCATGTTGATGTTGAGCGTCGTGTAAACGCGCAGACCCTGTTCGTGGACCGCCGCCGGCCCGTACTTCTTCTCCAGGAATTGGCGGAGCTCTTCCACAAAGTAGGGCGCCACGGTGTAATTCCATTTCTGGATATTCAAGCTGAGGGGGGCATTGGCTGCCTGTCGGTATTTTTCCAGCGAGATCTTTCCATTCTCGAGCATGGCGAGCAGCACCTGGTTGCGGCGCCGGCGCGAGGCCTCGGGGTGCAGGATGGGCGAATAGGCCGTGGGTGACTTGGGGATTCCCGCCAGCAGCGCCGCTTCCGGGAGCGTTAACTGGTCCAGGTGCTTGCCAAAAAAGAATTGCGCGGCGGCCTCGTAACCAAAATTCCCATGCCCAAGATCCACTTGGTTCGCGTACATCGCAAAGATTTGGGACTTGGTGAAGTGCCGCTCGATTTGAATGGCCATCAAGGCTTCCTGGATCTTACGCCGAAAGCTTTTCTCCGGCGTCAGGAACAGCTTCCTGCTAAGCTGCTGGGTGAGGGTGCTGGCCCCCTGAGCTCTCCGCCACTCCATCAGGTCCGTAACCGCTGCGCGCACGATGCGCAGCACATCAATGCCCCAGTGGCTTTCGAAGTGGCGATCTTCTATCGAGATGACCGCGTCTCTCATGACCGGGGGAATCTGGTTGTAGGTCACGATGACGCGCCGCTCCAGCGCAAAGCTTCCGATGATGGCGCCGTCGTCCGCGTAAACGTCCGTCATCACGTCCGGCCGATAATCTTCCAACTCGCGAATCTGCGGCAGGTCAGACGAATACACAAAGACCAGCCCGGCCAGCGCGCCTATTCCGACAGAAAGAAGCAAGAGAGTCAGAAATACAAACTGGCCGAAGACCTTGCGGCTGCTGACCCTGGGCGGAGAGGGCCGGCGAGGCGGAGGCGGCGTGGTTATGGAAAGAAACGTGTCAGGCATGGTCCATCGCCTTAAGCCATTGTAGGTTGGTCGGAGCTAGCAGTCAAACAAGTCGAGGAGTCAAGGAGTTGAGAAGTTGAGAGGTGAGAGTTGAGTGGGATCAAAAACTCGAGTTAGTGAGAAGATTGATCCTTCACTCCCAACTTCTTGACTTCTTGACTTCTCGACTCCTTGACCCCTCGACTTCTCGACTCCTTGACTTCTCGACTCCTTTCAGACGGCCAGGATCTTGCGGCAGAGGCGGATAAGGCGAGTGTGGGGAATGGTCTGCTCGGCGTTCAGCATGACCAGTTCACCCTCGCGGAAGCTGCTGTAGAACCAGCGCGCCAACAGGCTCAAGTGTTCCCAGGGCGGAACCGCAGGATCGAGTTCGGCGCCATACCTCCGCGGGTAAATAGGCGTGGCCGTGGGAGTGAGCGGGGGGGCGGGACTCTGCCCCCTCGGATCGACAGTCGTAGCAGCAGCGGGCAAATGGCTCGGCGGCTGCCGGCGGGACGCCGGCGCTACCCTCGCATCGACAGTCGCGACAGCAGCGGGCGGATGGGGCGACGCCTGCAAAGGGGTTTTGGTGGGAAATACGGGCGGCGAGTCGCCCGCAAGGGAATCCAGCAGGTTATGGAGTCGCTGGTCAAGGGGGACAGGCGAGGGCACGTTCTCGTCCAGCGAAAGCAAGGCAGGTCCGCGCAATTCGCCTCGCCACACGCGGAAGAAGAGCACGCTCTTCTCTTCCGCGCCTTTCTGCATGACCAGCGCGTGAAGCTCACGCAGGTTGCGCGCCAGTTCGGATTTCTGGCGCAACACTCCGTTGACTTTCTCGATCTTGGCATGGATCTTCGCCGCCTGTTCGAATTGGAGCGTTTCCGACGCCCGGCTGCGCTCCTCCGCGAGCGCACGGAGCAGCGACTGGCCCTGCGCATCCAGGAATTCCACCACACGCCCCACCTCACTCTGGTATTCGTCAGCGGTGCAACCGGCAAAGCAGGGCGCAAGACACATCTTCATCTGCGAGTATATACAACCGGGGTGGGAAGGGTTGGGGTCCAGCTCTTCGACACAGCGGCGGATCTTGAAGAAGTCGAGGAATTCCGCCGCAAAACGCTCGGCCGCAGCCGGCGAAGGGAAAGGGCCGTAGTAGTAAGCCCCATCTTTCACCAGTCGCCGAGTGGGATAACAGCGCGGGAAGCGGTTACGCAAGTTGAGCTTGAGAAGGGCCGGAGGTTTGAGGCGTAGCCGAAAACGGTATTGCCGAGGGTAATACTGTTTATTCAGAAGATAATTCAGCCATTGAGCCTCAAAGGCAGACCCGACAACCTGCCACTCAACCCGGCGAGCGAATCCCCGCAAGTTGAACATGCGCGAGATTTCGCGCTTTGGGGACAACAGCCGGCTCAAGCGCCAGCGAAGGTCCCGCGTGCGCGTGAGGTATGGCGGGGAAGCAACTCCGGAGTCAGGCGGGAAAAGGGCAAAAACCGCAGGGCGCGAGGGGAATGACTCAAAGAAAGATTCCGGCTCGTTGTTCGGATCGAATGGCGCGGAGAATTGAAGTCTCATTTCCCTCACCGGCTAGTTCGGGTTCCAGTGTAGCGCGTCTAACACTTCTTTACGTTTGACGACCCACCCCCCCCAACCCCTCCTCGTCTGAGGAGGGGAGTCCGGAATTCCCCTCCTTGGGTAAGGAGGGGTTAGGGG
>JBAVYG010000320.1:0-3000 GCA_049698675.1 Terriglobia bacterium | reverse complement strand
CATCCTGAGTGGACATGGGCCTTCGGCCCACCCAAAGAGATGAAAAGCATCGTCGTCACCCCCGCGTAAGCGGGGGTCTGGCCGAAGAACTTCATGCTGACGGACTCATCATGAAACGCCTGTCATTCTGAGTCCGTCGGCTGATGGGCGAAGCATCTCCGCAGTTGTCTTTTGCGCTTTCTTAGGATAGGCTATATATGTAGCGTAGTATTAAGCGGGAGAACGGCAAAGTGTGTCAAAATGCCACATTCATGGGCTCCCCTGCATATTCCCGGCATTCTTCTAACCTGTTGAAAACACACGGGAACATGACGTAGCTGCCGCAGAATACTTCAAAAAACCGAGACGCGCGGGGCAAATGGAAATCCCCGTCCACATACGCGCGGCCAATTCAAGGCGGCGATGGAAAGCCACGTCTCGGCCTGGGGAAGCGAACGTACCGCGATGGGCCGGCGGTCGGCCATGGGGAAGCGCACCAGAGCTTTCCCCGATAAGCGCACGGAAAAGGCAGGTCCGCCATCCTCTACTGCCGATGGGTAGACATGGATGTCCCGCGGGTCCACAAGATGAAAGGCGCAGCCCAGGGCCTTGGCGACGGCTTCCTTGATAGACCAGAGCAGCGCCGCGGCCCCCGCCCTTCCAGCCAGTCGTGCACCGAGGTGTCCCATTGCACCAACTCTCCCCGACAACTCCGGCGCGACCGCCACACGTGCACCTCCTCAACCTGCCGCCGCTTCCCCCGCCGCAACCCGGCAGCCATCATCCACTGCCGCAGCGTTTCCTTGCTCAGCTCCACCGCGTCGTTTTTAGCCAAGTATTCACAGGCCAGCGTGGGGCCAAAGTCGCGGTACTTCCACTTTACCAGCTTCAACACTCGGGTGCGCAGACTCTCCGGCAAACGCCGGTTGGACGCCTTTCCCCGCAGCCCATGCACAACTCCCCGATCGCCCTCCTCCTCGATCCGCGCCAGCAATCTTCGCACCTCGCGATCGCTGATCCCTAAGTGCCCCGCTGCCTCCCCTTGCGTTAAATGTCCCCCCTGCACTTCATGCAACACCTTCAGCCGGTCCCGCTCTTTCCCACTCAACATGAGCATCTCCTGTTTTCGCATCCGTCAAGTTTGACGGAGTTCAACAGGACATTTCTACTTTGCTGAAACAGGACATTATCACTTTGCCGCGACACCCAAGCAGCCGGGAAGCAGCCGGGAATTGTCCTGGTAATCGGACAGGTGTACAATAGCAATTCCATAACTTACGTGCCGGGTAAGAACGCCGGATGGTACCTCTCCGAAGCCGGCGGCGCCACGCGACTGGCGGAGAAGGGCGCCATTTTCATTGTGGGCGCGGATGGAGAAGTGATAAGCTGCCCGCCGGGTGGGTGGTGGTCCGGCAGCGTACTCCCGACAGCGGCTCACCCTAGCGACACTGTTGTGGTCCCGGAGCGGCCGGTTAGCGGCGACACCCGCACGGGGAGACGCTCAATGACGGTTGAGTGAAAGTGAACTGGCAGGTGGGCGGCCAGCTTAGCTTGTCGGCCTTTGTTCAGTACGAAAAATGGCTGGCACCCGTACTCGCTCCGGGCGCCAAGGACAACGTGACGACATCGTTACAACTGACTTTCTGGCCCCGGCGATAAGGCTGGAGAAAATGAAACGGGGAGGATATCAATGAAGGGACCAGATCCAAAAACCTCGGCCGGACTTTCGGACCTCGAATCTGCGATCTCGGTGGGACCGGAAAACGGCGAGGTTATGGCGGGCGAGCAGAAGGCGCAGCAGGATTTCCGCGAGGGCGCGACTCGTGCTCAAACCGTTGCGAGCCTCCGCCTGCTCTGGGAGAGCCGCCGGTTCCTGGGGCGCGTTGCGGGTGCTGGCCTGCTGCTTTCTACGCTCATAGCGTTTCTCATCCCCAACCGTTATGAGTCCGGGGCGCGTTTGATGCCGCCCGATTCAAATAGCGGCCTCGCCCAGGCCGTGGTGGCTCTTGCAGGAGGTGCGGCTGGGCTAGGGGGGATCGCGAGCGAGCTTTTGGGTCAGAGGAACACCAGCGACCTCCTGGCCGGCATCCTAGACAGCCGCACCGTGGCAGACACGCTCATCCAGAAGTTCGACTTAAGAAAGGTCTATGGAGCCAAGCGGATTGAGGATACGCGCAAGGAGTTGGCGGCCCAAACCAAGATTTCGGTAGATCGCAAGAGCCAGATCATCACGATTGTTGTAACCGATATAAGCCCCCAGAGGGCGGCGGCGATGGTCCAAGCCTACGTTGAAGAACTGAACCGAACGGTGGCCGAGGTGAGCACGTCTTCAGCGCGCCGCGAACGGATTTTCCTGGAAGGACGTTTGCAAGCCGTCAAGCAGGATTTGGAGGCAGCCGAGATAGAGTTTAGCCAGTTTTCGAGCAAGAATACGGCGATTGATATCAAGGAACAGGGTAAGGCCATGGTCGGCGCGGCGGCGACTCTCCAGGGACAATATATTGCCGCGCGATCAGAACTCGAAGGGCTCAGGCAGCATTACGCGGACAGCAACGTCCGTGTGCGCTCCGCGCAAGCACGAGTTGCCGAGCTGGAAAATCAACTCGAGCAAGTCGGCGGGAAAGATGAGAGTGCCTCTCTGGAGAAGGCGACGCAGGGCGATTCGCTCTATCCCTGGATCAGGAAGCTGCCCCTGCTCGGCGTCGCTTACGCCGACCTGTACCGCAGGACCAAGATTCAGGAAACGCTGTTCGATACGCTGACTCAAGAGTATGAGCTAGCCAGGGTGCAGGAAGCGAAAGGAATCGCAACCGTGAAGGTGCTGGACCCTCCAAACCTTCCGGAGAAGAAGTCATTTCCTCCACGCCTCCCGCTCGTGCTAGTGGGGACAACCCTGGCGCTTTCGTGCGGACTGGCCTGGGTGTTTGGCCGCACGAAGTGGGAGCAAAGGGACCCAACTGATCCTAGGAAAGTACTCGCGCAAGAGGTCTTCGATACCGTGAAGATGGCGATGCCTTGGGC
>JBAVYG010000319.1:0-4105 GCA_049698675.1 Terriglobia bacterium | reverse complement strand
CTCTTCCAGCTCGTGAATCGGGAATGACACGTGTTGCCACAAGCCCGGAAGGTCGGTGAACCGAATATCTACAATCTTCACGCTGTTGGCAGCAGCGAACTCCAAGACTGCCTTCGGATTCATATATCCTCCATAAAAGAATTTTCTCCCCACGATTAGGAGTTTAAATGCCGGCTGTTTTTCACCAATCGCGGAAACATATCGTGTGCGGAGATTTTAGTCAAGGCCTGCCAGCATCAATATTTTTAATGGTCTCCATCTAACTTTGAAATCCCGCTCCCAGATTCGGTGCCCCGACCCGGAAGAGCGCTTTCCGAGGGCAGCGCTGCAGCGTAGGACAAGCAGCGCTGGTCACAACCAAGCCACTGTTTTCCACTTTCCAGGAGGTCTCCGGGCACTCAAAAATGCATTGACACTTTTCCTGGCTTTAGGTACGGTAAAAAATTCCTGGCCATATCCCGAAATGGAGTCTTCCAGGTCCGTCTTCGTCAGCGACGGCACTCGGCCACCGGAAAGGGCAGCGCCGACGAGAAGGTGGAGAGCCAAATGTTTGTAGCCAAGCGAATGTTTTTCACCAAGGGGGGCGGGAAACACCGCGAAAAGCTGACCAGCTTCGAATTAGCACTAAGGTCCGCCGGGATCGCTGCCTGTAACCTGGTGCGAGTCTCCAGCATTTTCCCGCCTCGCTGCAAGCTCGTTTCCAGGACCGAGGGCGTGAAGGAACTGCGAGCCGGGCAGGTGACTTTTGTGGTCATGAGCGAGAATTCGACGCGGGAGCCGCATCGCTTGATTGCCGCCTCGGTGGGCGTGGCGATTCCCTCTGACCGGAACGCTTTTGGCTACCTTTCAGAACATCATTCTTTCGGCCAGACAGAAGAAGTCGCTGGCGAATACGCAGAAGAGCTGGCGGCGGAAATGCTCGCCACCACGCTGGGCGTGGAGTTCGACCCCGACCGGAGCTGGGACGAGAAGAAGGAAATTTATCGAATCTCCAATAAGATTGTCCGGACGATGAATGTCAGCCAATCCGGTATTGGCGATAAAAGAGGTCTCTGGACCACAGTACTGGCCGCGGCGATCTTGCTTGGAATCGACGAATAGACTCCGGCAGGATTCAGGATTCAGAAGCAGGAGTCAGAAGTCAGATGAATTCTGAGACCTGAACCCCGGATCCTACTTTCCACCTGTCATTCCGAGCGAAGCGAGGAATCTCGCTCTGGTTTTCCTTCGACAACGCAGGGCGAGATTCCTCGCTTCGCTCGGAATGACAAGCTGAAACTGTCCTGAATCCAGAATCCTGGCTTACGATGCGCAAACACCAGATACTTTCCAGGCCGACCCATCCTCTGGTCGTTGATGGCCGGAAGAGCGTTGCGGCTTTGCTCGAGAAGATGCAGGGGATATCTTTTCAGGGGCGTTCGCTGGCCACTGCTTACCAGATCTGGAAGAAGATGCTCGGCGACCGGGTCATGATCATGATGGGGATGTCCGGAGCGCTGGTCCCCGCCGGCATGCGACGACTGGTCGTCTACATGCTCAAGAACCGCCTTATCGATTGCCTGGTTTCGACCGGCGCCAACTTTTTCCACGATATCCATGAAACCCTGGGCCGGTTCCATTACCAATCCTCGCCCTTCATCGACGACGTCCTTTTGCAAAAAAACCTCATTGACCGCATTTACGATACGCTCGCGGACGAAGAAGAATTTCGGGAGGCGGACGAGATGATCGGCAGGTTTGCGGCCTCCCTCGACCAATCGCGCGCGTACACGACGCGCGAGTTCCTGCATCTGCTCGGCCAGCAGTTGGCGAAAAAGGCGAAGGAAGACGGCATCGTCACTGCGGCGGCGAAAGCCCGGGTCCCGCTGTATTGTCCTGCCATTGGAGATTCCTCCATCGGAATCGGTATCGCGGAGAACCGTTTCCTGGGCAAGAACCAGTTCACGTTCGACGTGATCGGTGATGTCCTCGAGACCGCGCACCTGGCGGCTGATTCCCCTGCCAGCGGCGTCATCTACTTTGGCGGAGGCACCCCCAAAAACTTTGTCAATCAGACCGAGGTGACGGCCACGTTCATGCGTCACTCTCATAACGGTCATAAATATGCCATACAGATCATCACTGACGCCGCGCACTGGGGCGGTCTATCCGGCTGCACGTTCGAAGAAGCCCAGAGCTGGGGAAAGATTGCGCACGACGCCAGCATGGTGGACGTCCACTGCGACTCTACCATCGCCTTGCCGATGCTGGTCACGGCACTTTCGGAGAATATGGGCCTGGTTCGAAAACGAAAGAAGCCCGCCTTCGAAATGGGCCGCGAGCTCAAGTTCACTTTTCCGAAGTGAGCAATGTCGCCAACGCGAGACACTTGCCGACCTAAAGGTCGGCGCTACACTCAAACTGGGACGCCACCCTCGATTGCCAGCGCTTGACATGACCAACCCCCAATTCCGATAATGCTTGACGGTTCAGAGTGGGCTTATCCTCAATGGATTCCCACTGGCGAATCTTCGACTCTTACTCTGGGCTTCCAGATCTTTTGCGGAGGAAAATCCTCTTGCGCTTCATCTTCTTGATATTGATACAAGCATCCCTCCTGGTGGCCGGCGAAAAGCCCGTGACATTTGTTCGGCATGGTGACCAGGTCGACGTGAGCATCGGAGGGAAACCTTTCACGACTTACTATTTCGGAGCTGGGGCACCCAAGCCCTATCTCTACCCATTGCGTTCGCCTGAGGGCATCATCATCACGCGTGGGTTTCCGATGGTAACCAGCATCCCTGGCGAGAGCAGGGACCATCCTCATCACCGCTCTATGTTCTTCGCTCACGGCGACATCAACGGAGTTGATTTCTGGGGAGAAGCAAGGTTCGAAGAGAAAACGCCCGTGCACGTGATGGGCAAGACTTACACATCTGAGGATCTCCCCAAGGGCCGCACGGTATTTGCCAAGCTCGAAGAATCAATAGGCGGGCCTGATTCCGGCACGCTTCGGGCGGTCTTCAACCTGGTCGGCCCGGACGGCCGGGCGATAGGCAGCGAGACGCAGGAATATACTTTTCGAGGCGATGAAAGTTCCCGCACCATCGACTGCTCGTTTACCATCGCGGCAGACCACGGAACGCCCCTGAAAATGGGCGATACGAAGGAGGGAACCTTCGCCATTCGGGTGGTCAGGAGCCTGCAAGAACCCGCCGTGAAAATGCTGAACTCTGAAGGCGCCGTGGGTGAAAAAAACATCTGGGGTAAGCGAGCTAATTGGGTTGACTACTCCGGAGTTGTGGGGGGAGAACGGATCGGAATTACTATCTTCGATAACCCCCGTAACATTAAGCATCCCACTTACTGGCACGCCCGTGGCTACGGTCTGTTCGCCGCGAATCCCTTCGGCGAGCACGATTTCTATAATGACCCCAAGCGCGACGGAAGCGTCACCATTGCAGCCGGGGGCTCGCTGACATTGCGATATCGGGTGCTGATTCATGATGGCGATGCTGCCGAAGCCAAGGTCGCTGAGGCCTACGAGCGGTATGCCGAAGGGAAGTGAAATGGCAGGGCGATAGCCCCGGTATCTCACCGCGGCTGGAATTCGATCAGCCTCTGTTTTTTCAGGAAATGTGCAATCCTTCGAGGTGATTTATGGAACGACTGCTCAAAGCTCGAGCGAAGGGGGGATTTCAGCAGATCGTCCCGCCCGGGGTTTTGCGTTTTCTCGACTTTGCCCGCCTGAATCTGGTGAAGGGCCAGAAGCATTCGGGAAAGACCCAGGGACGGGAATAGGTTCTGGATATATTTTCCGGAAGAGCGACCGTCACCGCCGAGATTGCGAACGGGCAGAGGGAGGTGTTCTCGAATGTGGGCGCGCGCGCCGGGCTACGAGCTTCACTACACCTGGGTCCTCGCCGGAGAAGAACGCCGCTACGGCGCCTGGGCTGAGGACCCGCGCCACGCTTGGGTGAAAAATGCGTAGGAAAGAAAGCTTAGCAGGATGCTGAAAAACGTACGTAGCG
Organism: Terriglobia bacterium; assembly: GCA_049698675.1. Lineage (GTDB taxonomy): Bacteria > Acidobacteriota > Terriglobia > UBA7540 > UBA7540 > CAVROP01. Next base: position 95 of record JBAVYG010000319.1, on the reverse strand, counting down.
TGTCATTCCGAGGAGCCGCAGGCGACGAGGAATCTCGCAAGGTCCTTTACCTCCAGAGCGAGATTCCTCCCCTTCGCTCCGCTCTGGGTCGGAAT
>JBAVYG010000318.1:0-5950 GCA_049698675.1 Terriglobia bacterium | reverse complement strand
GCTGGTACTGCTGATCGTCTTTATGGTGATCACCCCCATGTTGCAGAAGGGGGTCAGCGTCGACTTGGCTCGTGTCAACAACCCACATCCCATGCAGGCCGCGGACAAGGAAGACGCTACGCTCCTTGCAATCACCCGGGATGGTAAGATCTATCTGGGGCCGGACCCTATCACCATGGACAAGATTACCGCCCAAGTCAAAGACCGGGTCGCGGACAAGCTCGATAAGACCGTTTACGTCAAGAGCGATGCCCGGGCCAAATATGGTGATGTTGTCTCCGTCGTGGACGCGGTGCGGGCGGCAGGGGTGGATTCACTTGGGCTATTGACCGAAAAGGTCCAGACTCGAAATGCGGCTGCCGCCGCCGCCGCTGCCGAGACTCAGTAACGTCGGATTCGGTTTGTTAGAGTACAAGGAGGGTACCACTATGGCTATGGCCGTAGGGGGGAGCAAGAAAGGTCCCATGGTGGACATGAATGTGACCCCGTTGATTGACGTCCTACTAGTGTTGCTGATCGTCTTTATGGTGATCACGCCCTTGACGCCGAAGGGCTTGGACGCGCTTGTGCCTCAACCAAGCCCCAAGGACGCAAAGGTCGATCCAGATGTCCTGTCCCGAACAATTGTGGTGTCTATGGATGCGACCCATCATGTAAAGATCAATCAGGAGCCAATCGACATCCGTATGCTCGGTTCGCGCCTCGAGGACATTTTCAAGACACGCAACGACCGGGTGATGTTCGTGAAAGGCGATCCAACGCTGCAGTTTGGAGACGTTGCCGAGCTTATTGACATTGCCAAGGGCGCTGGTCTGGATAAGATCGGCCTCGTTACCAAGGCCTTGGAAGAAGGCCAATAGTCCCCCACTTATGCTCACTCACGTCGAGGGAGGAATTCCAATGAAGGTGTATAAGCTTGCCCTGCTGGGGGCTTTCTTGCTTTTGCTGGCTATCACCAGCGGATGCACTAGACTAAGGGCGCGAGACCAGCTCAACAAGGGTGTTGGGGCGTACCGCAACGCGCAGTTCCAAACCGCCATCCTGCATTTCAAGAACGCGGTAGCCTTGGATCCCACCCTATTGAATGCCAGGCTGTACCTCGCTACTGCGTATGCCCAACAGTACGTTCCTGGCGGAGAAAGTCCGGAGAACGTTCAGTTCGCTCAACAGGCGATCGAAGCTTTTGACGACGTTCTGAAGATGGATCCCAAGAACGTCACAGCCATCGCCAGCGCTGCTCAGATGTACTACAACATGAGGAAGTTTGATAAGGCGCAGGTCTATCAGCGGCGATGGCTGGAAGTTGAGCCCAATAATCCTGTCCCTTACTATTGGATCGGCGTGCTTGATTGGGCCATCTGTTTTCCTCATACGCAGCAGATGAGGAAGGATCTGAAGATCGAATTCCCGAAGAATCCCAAGGACCCCAGCAGCTTGCCGCCTTTTCCTGAAAAGGCCCGCGCTGAGTTGGAAGAACAAAATGGTCCGCTCGTCAAGGAGGGGCTGGAGGTTCTGGAGAAGGCCATTGAGCTTAAGCCGAACGACTTCGATACGATGGCTTACTTGAACCTGACGTATCGGCAAAAAGCTGATTTGGAGCCTACTGCTGCTGAGCGCGAAGCTGACCTGAAACAGGCTGAAGACTGGGTCAACAAAGCTCTAGCCCTCAAGAAGGCAGGATTAGAGGGCGCCGGCACGGGTCAGTAAGCTGTTCCTTGATTGTTGTCGAATTGCGAACCCCGCCCTGCGCGAGGGGCGGGGTGTATTCGCCCGGCCTCGGAATGGCGAGGTCCCCTGCTAATCTCTTCCCACGATAACCACGCTAACGCTCTTCCGCAATACCAAGGGCCCAAGAGATAAGTCTCCCCACGGGGGCCTTTGTCTACACCGCGAACAGGAAACGCGACAAGTGCCGAACCGGGTTAGTTCCCTCCGAGCGGGTTGGCATGCGTCGCCTCGGCGGCCCGGAAGGCGGCTAGATTACCCGCGTCGATTACGGCCGTCCCAGTATCCACGCGAGTGGGCAGGGGCGAAGCCGGCGCAGTCTGCCAGTCTTTGAACTAGTGGACGATGTTGTGATGCAGGTCATCCAAGAAACGCAGCCCGTAGAAAGCCATGGTGTAGGGTTTCTGGGAGACCGTAGCGGCTATGACGCCTTGGGCGATGAAGTCGAGCGTCTCGGGACTCTTATCCATCGCCACGATCGGGATCTTGCCGTCCAGGTTCAACCTGTGGAGCGCTTCCGCCGCGCCCGGGCCGCCCGAGGCTTCTACGCACACGATGCCATCGATCTTTTCCTTCGCGTCGATAAGGGCGGAAATCTGGTCATTGGCGGAGCGCGGGTCGCCTTTGTCATCCAGGGTGCGCCCGATTTTGATCCCCGGATAATCCTTAAACGCCTCGGTGATTCCGCGGACTCGCTCGTCCAGGTTGAGCTGTCCGGGTATAGTGATCAGGATCACCTGACCATCGCCGTGGACCAACTCGGCAATCCGCTTCCCACTGATGAGCCCGGCCTGATAATTATCCGTACCGATGAATAAGATGCGGCGCGACTCCGGTGCATCCGAATCTACGCAGATGACCGGAATTCCTGACTTTACCGCAGCGTCGATAGCATCCTTGAAAAGCTCCGGCTTGGCGGGCGAGACCGCTATGCCGGAAGGATGTTTTTCGACTGCCTTTTGAAAAGCATCAAGTTCGTCTTGCGGCAAGTACGTGTCCGGCCCGGTAAACTCGGCCTTCACCCCGATTCCGCGGGCTGCACCCATAAACCCCGCTTTGGCTTCCTGCCAATAAGGGAGACTCGTATTCGCGGCTACAAAGATATACCGCTCGGTTTCCTCATGAAAAGGCTTCTGACACGAGCTGAAGATTCCAACTGACAGAAGCAGCACAATGGATAAGAGCTTCCATGTGGCTTGTTTCATATACCCTCCTTTGCTCCGCCCGCTACGGGCGACTCGCACTGGCTTTTGGCAGGCCTGCTTCGACCTTTCCTCTAGAGATTCATGAAGCCTACCACAAAACCAGGGTCATCGGATAGGGTGCTTGTGCAGTTAATCCGTGGCCCTTCGAAGCAGAAACCCAGCCACTACATATCTTCGACTTGTATTCCTTTGTTTGCCGTATCCTGTTGTCCTGGTGCGGCGACCCTTTGGGGGCAGCCGCCCATGGTTCTGATGGTTGGCTGCGGGCGCGAGAGCGGGCAAAGACCCGCAGCCATGGGCAGTGCAAACTCCGGTGGGCTTCTTCGAGGCCCCGCCAATTCCGCATGCCTCGTCAGGAAAGGGAACCGGACAGCGACCGGGTCGCCGGCCCGGGGGCAGTCTGCTGGTCGGCAAACAGAGAGGGCTTCAGGTGAAATGCTTGAACCAGCATCGCCGGCTGCCCTAAAATGCTAATTGGAGCCATGCTTCACTTTGAGGACATCGCCGGAAAGGTCCAGGCTTATCGTCCCGGGGAAGACCTGTCGCCGCTGCGCAGGGCCTATGACTTCTGCGCCATCCGCCATTCCGAGCAGAAGCGCCTCTCCGGTGAACCCTTCATCTCTCATCCGCTCGAGGTCGTCCAGATCCTGGCGGAGATGAAGCTGGACCTTGTGTGTCTGACCGCGGGTATGCTGCACGACGTGGTGGAAGACACGGGCACGACGAGCGGGGCGATCGAACGCGAGTTCGGTCCTGAAGTAGCGCGTATCGTGGATGGGGTGACAAAGATCGGCCGCATCAGGTTCATGAGCCCAGAGGTGCAGCAGGCCGAGAACTTCCGCAAGATGGTCCTCGCCATGGTGGACGACATCCGGGTGGTGCTGGTGAAGCTCGCCGACCGACTCCATAACATGCGCACCCTCGAGTACCTGCCTCCCGACAGGCAGGAACGCGTGGCCCGGGAAACGCTCGAGATCTATGCGCCCATCGCCCACCGCTTGGGAATGGGAAAGGTCCGAGGCGAATTGGAGGACCTGGCGTTCAAGTTTCTCGAACCTGAGTCCTATCTCGAGGTCAAGACGGCCGTCGAAAGCCGCCGCAAGGTGAGCGAGGATTTTCTTGCCGAAGTGCGCGACCAAGTGGATGCAAAGATGAAGGAGCATACCATCCCCGCGCGCATTGAAGGCCGAATCAAGCGCTTGTACAGCATTCGGCAAAAGCTTTTGCGGCAGCATGTCCCCATGGAGCAGGTTTACGACCTCCTGGCCATCCGGATTATCACGGACAGTGTAAAGAACTGCTATGCTGCTCTGGGCGTCATTCACAATACTTGGCGGCCCGTGCCGGGCCGCATCAAGGACTTCATCGCCATCCCCAGGCCCAATCTCTATCAGTCTTTGCACACCTCAGTCATTGGTCCTCATGGCCAGCCGTTCGAGGTCCAGATTCGTACCGAGGAGATGCACCGGACCGCCGAGGAAGGCATTGCCGCCCACTGGAAATACAAGGACGGCAGCCCCCTCGCGCCACAGGACGAGGAGCGCTTTGCGTGGCTGCGGCACTTGGTGGAATGGCAGCAGGAAATGGGCGACCCGCGCGAGTTCCTTTCCACCCTGAAGATCGATCTTTACCCGGAAGAGGTTTATACATTTACTCCCAAGGGTAAGGTGATCGTGTTGCCCCGTGAGGCGACACCCATCGACTTCGCCTACGCCATCCATAGCGAGGTCGGCCACCATTGCGTGGGTGCAAAGGTCAATGGCCGCATCGTTCCCCTCAAGTCCAAATTACGCAACGGCGATATTGTCGAGATTGTGACCCAGGCGCATCACACCCCCAGCCGCGACTGGCTTGCTCTAGTCAAGACCTCGCGAGCGCGCAACAAGATCAAGCACTGGGTCAATATCGCGCAAAGGGGGCAGGCCGTGGAAATCGGCAAGCGGTTGCTGGAGAAGGAGGCGCGCAAATACAACGTGACGCTGAAAAGGATTGAGGCGGAAGACTACCTGCGGGTGGCGCGGGATAACGGCTGCACGCAGGTGGATGACCTGCACGCGGGGATCGGATATGGAAAGTTCTCCGCGCGCCAAGTGCTCGCCAAGCTTGTTCCCTCGGCTCAGCTCGAGACGGCCCATCCTTCCCGGCTTACCACGGTGAAACGGGCGCTCGGTATCTCCGGCGATATGGCCATCCAGGTGCACGGCCACGGTGACCTGATGGTCTATCGCGCCAAGTGTTGCAATCCCATTCGGGGAGAGGAAATCACCGGCTATATAACCCGCGGCAAAGGAATTGCGGTGCATTCCAAAAGCTGCCCCAACGTTCAGAATCTCCTTTACGATGCCGACCGGCGAATCGAGGTCAAGTGGGTGGGGCCCAAGTACAGCCTCTATCCCGTCAAGCTCACCCTGCTCAGCCGTGACCGCCAGGGGCTTTTGGCCGACGTGACCGGCGCGATCGCCGACGTTCATTCGAATATCCAGGACATCGAGGTGCGCACGGGCGACAGCCAGGCGACTATCGATGTGACGTTGGATATCGTGGATTTGGAACACTTGGAGAAAATCGTATCTTCGCTGCGCAAGATCGAGGGTGTTTACCAGGTCGAACGGGTGATGCACTGAAAGGAGGAATACGGTGAGCAAGAATGTGATATCCACCTCGAAAGCACCTGCGGCCCTTGGCCCTTATTCACAAGCTATTCGCTGGGGAGATTTGATCTTTGTTTCCGGCCAGATTCCTATTGACCCCGCCACCAGTCAGGTTGTGGGAGACGACGTCGCGGCTCAGACCGAGCGAGTCTTGAAAAACCTGGCGGCAATCCTGGAGGCAGCGGGCGCCAGCCTGGGCCAGGTTTTGAAAACGACTGTGTACCTCAGGGACTTGAACGATTTCGGAAAGATGAACGAGGTCTATGCCAGGTTCTTCAGCGAGCAGCCACCCGCACGCGCCACCGTCCAGGTCGCCCGATTGCCCCGTGATGTGAGTGTGGAAATTGAGGCCGTCGCCGCGGCTTAAAG
>JBAVYG010000317.1:0-4829 GCA_049698675.1 Terriglobia bacterium | reverse complement strand
GGAATCTTGCTCTGGTTTGTAGGGGAAGGACTCAGAGCGAGATTCCTCGCTGCGCTCGGAATGACACCCCTTCGGGAGAGGGCAAAGACCCAATCCGCACTGAGGGAGATCTGAATGACAGTTCCGGTTTTCGAGGTTCGAGACGTCACTTTTCGCTACCACAAGGTGACCGCCCTCGATGGCCTCAACCTTGCCATCAAAGCGGGTAAGCGGGTGGCTCTGCTGGGAGCCAATGGGTCGGGCAAGTCAACCCTGCTGCGCATCCTGGACGGTCTGGCCTTCCCTGAAAAAGGCAGTGTTCTGTTCTGCGGCGAGTCACTCACCGAGGATCGTTTACAGGATCTTGAATTCGGTTACCGGTTTCGCCGCCGGGTAGGACTGGTATTCCAGAATCCCGATGTCCAGCTTTTTTCCCCGACGGTTTTTGATGAAGTGGCCTTTGGCCCATTGCAGCTTCATTGGCCCAAGGAGGAGGTGCGCAGTCAGGTTGCCCAAATGCTCGAGGTCATGAAGATAACCCACCTTAAAGACCGCTCACCGCATCATTTGTCGACGGGCGAAAAGAAACGGGTAACGCTGGCGTCGGTGCTGGTGCTTGACCCCGAAGTGCTCCTGCTCGACGAGCCAACAGCGGCCCTGGACCCGAAGAGCGCAAGCCAAATGATCGACTTCCTGGTGGGCTGGCGTGGGGGAGTCAAGACCGTGATCACAACCACACACCACTTGGAGATTGTCGAGGATATTGCGGATTACTGTTATGTTTTGCAGACGGGCCGTGTTGTCGCAGAAGGGGAGCCCTCGGAGGTGTTGCGGGAGACGGCCTTGCTGGAGCGAACCAACCTTATCCATGTCCATCGCCACCTCCACCCCTCGGGCGAAGTTCACTCGCACCCCCATATCCATCCCCACAAACATTGACGACAGACTCGATATTACGCAGGGGGATCGTCCGGCATCTGGTAGTGGGTCAACTTGATGTAGAGGCGGCTTTACGCCGCCATTTGGCGAGGTAAACTCGCCGCTACAGCATCACATTGACCCACTGCCCGGCATCTGGTTCAGCAAATCCAGCTTCTCTTCTTCCGATAGGAAGGCCGCGCGGATGGCGTTCTGGCACAGATGAAGGATTTGCTGGCGCGCAAGGCCGAAAGTCTTTGCGGCCAGCCAATATTCATTAACCAAGTTTGTCCCGAACATGGCAGGGTCATCGGTGTTCAACGTCACCACGAGGCCGGCTTCCAGAAACTGAGGCAAGGGATGGTCTTCCATGCGAGCCAGCACGCCCGTGGCGACATTACTGGTGAGGCAGACCTCTAATGGAATCTCGCGGTCACGAAGCAGCGCCAGCACGGCCGGATCGCGGGCCGCTGTGAGCCCGTGGCCAATGCGCTCGGCTCCTAGCAGCTCTACCGCTTTGCGGACGCTTTCCGGCCCACAGGCTTCTCCCGCATGGGCAACAACATGGAGGCCCATTTCCCTTGCCTCTCGAAATACCTCCGGGAAGAGTTCCGCCGGACCGCGGGTTTCGTCACCGCCGATTCCCAAAGCCACCACGCCCTGCGGCCGGAAGCGCTCGGCCCAGTGAAGCACCTCGCGCGTATGCTCGACGCCGAAATGGCGGATGGCGTCAAAAATCCATTGCACCCGCACGCCGAAACTTTTCTGCGCCGCGCACGCTGCCGAAGCCGCCGCCTCGAAAATTGCCTCGAGAGGTTGCTTCTTCCACAGCACAACTCCGGCGGCGAAAATGACTTCGGCATACTTCACATTTTGGTTCGCCAGCCCCTCGATCAGCCGGGCGGTGGCCATAGCATAGTCGCCAGGCGTCTCCAGGAGCAAGGTCACCAGCTTGAAGGCCTGGAGAAAGTCCTGGAAGTTCCTGTATCGGTATCTCTGCCCAGTGCGTTCCGAGATCCAGTCCCGCGTCTCCTTCTCCAGACGCCCCTTGGAACGTGAGAGTTCATGCAGAGTTTCAGGCTGGACGCTTCCCTCCAGATGGAGGTGCAGCTCCACTTTGGGAAGGTGTCGGATGAATGACTCAAGTTCAGTGGCGGGTTCGTGCATGGCAAAGGGAACGGTATGTGGTAGGTGGTAGGTGGGGAAAACCCTTCCCCTCACATACCACCTACCACCTACGACCTACCGCCCTCCGGGCAGTGTCGGCTTCCCAGCATTCAGCCAGGCCGTGTACCAGTAGGACCCCGCGTCGTGCGCTGCTTCGTTGATCGCCCTCATCACGGTCGCGCCGATCTGTGAATAAAAGCGATCGAAGTACTCGTCGGTATAATCCGGCAGGCCCTCCCGAGCGCGCAAATCCGCGAGAATGATGGAATCCAACCAGGTATAAGCCTCGAGGCAGGTCTGGAATGCGTATTCGGTAGGATCGTCGATCTTCGCCGCGTCTTCGGGATGGAGAATGAAAAACTTCGAGTAGCGGTCCAAGAGGCGGATTTCATACCGATCAGACAGTCCGGTCTGGCCGCTTAATTGGCCGTTAAAATTCTGGGTCACATGAAGCGGATCGTGGGCGTCCGCCACGTGGTGGGCCAGTACGGCCGCCTCCAGCTTCACCTGGTCCCAGTTGCGAGACTTGAACGCCTCCGTTAAGCGGAGGCTGTATTCTCCCACCTGCCAGGGCAGCACGCCATCGCGATTGACGCGCCCTGACCCGTATTGCCCCACAGCCTGTTTGAACGAATGCGGCAACCCCAAGAATGGAAAGATCCCATACTTGTCCATGTAGATATAGTGCCGCTTGCGTTCGTACCGATCTTTCTTCATCCACTCATCGGGATCATTGGCGTGTTCAACGATAAACTGACGATTCGCCTCAAAAAAGCCGCGCATTTCGGAGGGAAGGGTCTGGATCGCCCAGGTATTCACGATGTCGTGGCCAATCGGACCCCAAGCCGCCACCGGATGAACGGTCAATAGCCAAAGCGCCAGAACTGCGACCAGCCGGCCAATGGACCAACAGGATGTCAACTGCGAATGGCGCCGCGCCTTGGGCATAACGATCTCACTCCCCCGCGTTCGGGGGTCCTCAGAATGCCAAACGATCTGCCCGATTTTACCCTATTTCACGGAGATTTGTCGTCGTCCATCAGCGATTCCGTCAGCGATTCAACACCGACGCGACCACGCGCGCTTAAAATGCGCTTACGGATAACAAGGCCATATCGGCTCATCAGGCTTGTGAAATCTCAATCAAAGGTCCGGACGCCCAGCGGGCGTAGTTGCCGCAGGAACGATTCCCCGCGGACTCCTTCCAAATTCGCTGCGGTGCCTGCTGTAACCGAAATAGATGGTCAGGCCAATAATCAACCACACCACGAAACGCACCCAGGTTTCGATCGGCAAGCTGGCCATGAGGACAAGGCAACAAAGGATGGAAAGGATTGGAACGACGGGAACCCAGGGGGTGCGAAAGGAACGACGGCGCTGAGGCTGGGTGCGGCGGAGCACGAGCACGCCCATCGACACCAGTGCAAAGGCAAACAAGGTTCCGATATTAGAGAGGTCCGCCAGCGTGCCAATATCAAAGATGCCAGAAGGGATCGCCACAAAGAAGCCCGCCACCCAGGTGCTGACGTAAGGGGTGCGAAACCGCGCATGAACTTTTGAAAATGCTTGAGGAAGCAGGCCGTCACGCGACATGGCGAACCACACCCGCGCTTGCCCCAATTGGAAAACCAGCAAGGAGCTGATCATCCCGGTCAGCGCGCCTACCGTCACCCACTTCATAACGTTGGAAAGCCCGATGGCCATCAGAGCGTTCGCCACGGGCGCGGCGTTCCGCAAGGCTTGCCAGTTCTGGATTCCCGTCAGAACCAAGGCCACCGACACATAGAGCACGGCACAAATCACTAGCGAGGCGATGATTCCGAAAGGAACATCCTTCTGAGGATTCCGGCACTCTTCGGCGGCGGTGGATACCGAGTCAAAACCGATGTAAGTGAAGAAGACAATGGCCCCACCGGTTAACACGCCCTGAAAGCCGTTGGGCATGAAGGGCTTCCAATTCGAGACGTGTATAAACCGCGAGGCCGCAATGAGGAAGATGAGGATGGCAACGATTTTCGCGCACACCATCAAATTGTTGGCGCCGGCGCTCTCCCGGATTCCAATCACCAGAATCACGGTGAGGGCCATCACGATCAGGAAGCCCGGCAGGTTAAAATAGGCCCCAGTCATCTTTCCGCCCGCGATCATGGGCTGCATCAATTTGCGCGGCAGTTCCAACCCGAAACCTCGCAGAAGGCTGTCGGCATAGGCGGAGAATCCCACCGCCACCGCCATGTTGCTGACGGCATATTCGAGGATGAGGTCCCACCCGATAATCCAGGCCACGATTTCACCTAGGGTGGCATAGGAAAAAGTGTAGGCGCTCCCTGCAATGGGAATCATCGAGGCCAACTCGGCGTAGCAAAGTCCCGCCAGGGCGCAGACCATCGCCACCAGCAGGAAAGAGAGGGCAATCCCCGGCCCCGCTCCAGGCCGTCCTGCCATTCCCAGCGCCTTCTGGCCGTGCAGCAGCGCGTCCAGCAGCGGGGCCTTGAGGATGGAGCGCACTTCAAAAACCTCACCGGCGGCGGCAGTGCCGGTCAGGACGAAGATTCCCGTGCCGATGATGGCGCCGATGCCCAGCGCCGTCAGCGACCATGGCCCCAGTGTCTTCCGGAGTTGATGTCCGGGCGCGTCGGCATCCGCAATGAGCTTGTCGATGCTTTTTTTCCGAAAAAATTGATTGGCCACGCGATTCCTCACCACCCCCTAGCCCCCTCCTCCGAGAGGAGGGGACTGTTTCTATATTTGCGCTGAGACAATTC
>JBAVYG010000316.1:0-4372 GCA_049698675.1 Terriglobia bacterium | reverse complement strand
ACCTCCACCTGAAGGTCCATTTCAGACTTCGCCCAGGTCGCCGCGTTCTGAATCTGTTCGGCGATCACCACGGCACTGTGACTTACGATTTCGTCCAGAGATGGTTGGGTCCGGGAATCTGCAGGGTGTTCCATTGCTGGTCCACCTCAAAGGGAGTTGTCTTTCACACTATAAGGGGTTCGATTGTATACCGATTGACTGATCTAGGAGCAGAATTCCTTCCAACGTCCTAGTGTAGTGTCCCCAACGCTTCTTTACATTTGGCGACTTTGGACATGATTCGTTCGACCGAGGCGGTCCATACAAAGACACGAGGATTCTGGTTGTGATTGTCCAAATATTCCTTGATGGCAGCGATCAGCTCGGGCACGCTTCGAAAAGTACCGCGTCGGATGCGTTTGTCGGTAATTTCCCGGAACCAGCGCTCGACCATGTTTAACCAGGAGATCGACGTGGGTACAAAGTGCAAGTGAAATCGCGGATGGCGTCGAGCCCAGGATTGAACTCGGGGATGCTTGTGGGTCGCATAATTATCCACAATCAAATGCAAGTCCAACTCGGCCGGGGTCTCAGCGTGGATCTTCTTGAGGAAACGAATAAACTCCTGATGCCGGTGGCGGGGCACGCAGTCGCCAATCACCTTGCCATCCAGCATGCTGAGCGCGGCGAACAAGGTCGTGGTCCCGTGGCGCTTGTAGTCGTGGGTCATCGTCCCGCAACGCCCCTTCTTCATCGGCAAACCGGCCTGGGTCCGGTCCAGAGCCTGGATTTGGCTCTTCTCGTCGACGCACAACACCAGGGCCCGGTCGGGAGGGTTGAGATAGAGACCGACCACATCCCGGAGCTTCTCCAGAAAGTGTTGGTCTCGGCTCAGCTTGAAGGTCTTGACCAAATGCGGCCTGAGGTTGTGCTGTTTCCAGATGCGCTGAACTGCCATGCGGCTGATCCCCTGGGCCCGGGCCATGCTCCGCACCGACCAATGGGTGGCGTTGGAAGGCTTCGTGTGCAGGGTTGCTTCCACCACCGCCTGGACCTTGCGCGGCGAAAGGCTGGGGATACGGCCCGGCCGGGGAGCGTCTTTTTCCAGGCCCGCCAACCGGAGAGCCAGAAAACGCTCGCGCCACAGTTGCACGGTGGGTCTGGAAATATCCAAGGCGTGCGCTTGGAGAAAATGTAATTGCCCATAGAGGCGTAAACCTGGCTGGGATCGCCGGGCATGGTGGGCGCATGGGGATTCTTTTCGTGAAAGGCCAGGATGCGTCCGTGCTTATTGGCCTCAATGACCCCGAATTCGGCGGCGAGCTTTTGCGGCACGGGGATAGCGGCGACCGTCACCCCCGCGTGCCTGGCCATGTGGAAGTCGATCATGCTGGCGATGTTCATGCGGTAGATGTGATCGGCCCCGAAGATGGGCACCACGTGCGGGTTGGCCTGCTGGATGAGGTTGATGTTCTGCAAGATGGCGTCGGCCGTACCCTGGTACCATGTTTCGCCCTCCGAACGCATCTGCGCCGGCACAGGGATGATGAAGTGGGTCTTCAGGATTCCGCTGAACTGCCATCCCTCGCTCAGATGCTGGAGCAGCGACTGGCTGCGGAACTGGGTGAGCACGTAGATCGAGTCGATTCCGGAATTGATGAAATTGCTGAGGACGAAATCGATGATCCGGTACTTGCCTCCGAAGGGAACCGCCGGCTTGGCGCGTTCTCGAGTGAGGGGAAACAAGCGGGTTCCCTTGCCACCGGCGAGCACAATCCCCAACACGCGGATGCGCAAGGCACGTTCCACGGGTGAGACGGGTTCTTGTTCGGAAATATTCTTCATGGGTATCAGTGCTCCTGGGATACTTTCGGCGATATCGGTGCCCCGTCCATGCGGCTGGGGTTCCGGTCCTGCTCATTCACGGGCGGGAGCCCGACGGAATGGGACGATCAGCCCGTGCCACGTCGCTTGCGGAAGCGAAAGTCTGCGCAATAATTCTCTGCGCTTCCTCCTGGATTCTGCGCAGATGGTCTTCACTGAGAAAACTCTCCGCATAGAGCTTATACACTTCCTCGGTGCCTGAGGGACGCGCTGCAAACCATCCATTGGCCGCCACGACCTTCAGGCCACCGATAGGGCTACCATTGCCGGGGGCCGTGGTGAGCATCGCCTCGATTTTCTCCCCCGCGAGTTCAGTGACCTTCACCTGGTCAGGCGTTAAGCGTTCGAGAACAGCTTTCTGCTCTAGCGTGGCTGGGGCGTCGATGCGCTCGTAGACAGGTTCGCCGAGCTGCCGCGTCAGTTCGCGGTAAAGTTCTCCCGGATCGCGGCCGGTGCGCGCTGTAATTTCTAGAGCCAGCAGCCCAAGGATGATCCCATCCTTATCCGTCGTCCAGGCTTTACCCTCACGCCGCAGGAACGAAGCGCCGGCACTTTCCTCGCCCCCGAATCCCAGCCACCCTTCCAGCAATCCCTCGACAAACCACTTGAAACCCACGGGCACTTCGAACAGCCGCCGCCCTAGGCTTGCGGCGACGCGGTCGATCAAGCTGCTGCTTACAAGAGTCTTCCCCACCGCGGCCTCGGGCCGCCAGCCGTCGCGATGGCGAAACAGATAGGAAATCGCCACTGCCAGATAGTGGTTGGGATTCAGCAGTCCGGCGCTACGCGTTACGATTCCGTGGCGGTCATGGTCGGTATCACATGCGAAGGCCACGTCAAACTGGTCCTTCCGCGCAATCAGTCCCGCCATGGCGTAGGGGGAGGAGCAATCCATGCGAATTTTTCCGTCCCAGTCCAGGGTCATGAAACGGAAGGTCGAATCAACGGAAGTGTTCAAGACTGAGAGTGCGAAGCCGTAATGCTCGCTGATGCGTCCCCAGTATGCCACGCCCGCCCCGCCCAGAGGGTCCACTCCAACCGTCAATTTCGCGGCCCGCAGCGCCTCCATGTCCACCACATTGCCAAGATCGTTGACATACTCCGTGACGTAATCGTGCTTGTGGGTAGTGGGCGCCTTCAGCGCGCTCGCATAAGGAACTCGGCGAACCTCGCGCAGACCCATTGCCAACAGATCATTCGCGCGGTCTTCAACCCAGCCGGTGATGGCCGTATCTGCCGGGCCAGCACTGGGAGGGTTGTATTTGAACCCGCCGTCTTCGGGAGGGTTGTGCGAGGGTGTAATCACAATGCCGTCCGCGAGCCCTTTGGTTCGCCCCCGGTTGTACGTCAGGATGGCGTGAGACAGAACGGGAGTGGGCGTGTACCCGCGGTCTTGGTCGATCATCACCTCGACGCCATTCGCGGCGAGCACTTCCAGCGCCGAGGCAAAAGCGGGCTCCGAAAGTGCATGCGTATCCATCGCCAGGAACAATGGCCCGTTGATTTCCTGCTGCTGGCGATAACCGCAAATGGCCTGGGTGATCGCCAGGATGTGGCTCTCGTTGAACGAGTCCGAAAAGGCAGATCCTCGATGTCCCGAAGTCCCAAAAGTCACGCGCTGCTCCGGCACGGCGGGATCCGGGCGCCCCGTGTAATAGGCGGTAATCAATCGCGGTATGTTGACCAGATCCGAAGGTTCAGCGGGCATTCCCGCGCGCGGGTTTCGTTCTTGACCACCCATATTCCTCTCCAATTAGAGGTACTTTGATAACCGGGATTTCCGATTTCAACTTTATCTCTGCGCAGAATCATACGCCAGCCACCCTGTCGATTCAAGCCGATCTCACCGTGGCATCTTTTCGGTGGCATTGGGCTCGCATTGGCCGTTGCACTCACTTGTCTGGTCTGTTTTCTGGCTCCAACCTGCCTAGCGCAGCACGTCTAACGCTTCTTTACATTTGCCGACTCCGGTCGCCTGCCGCAGAGCACGCCTCTGCGCCCGGCGGATTCCTAATGCCTGGAGACGCCAAATTCGAAGCTCGTGTAGCCCCCCTTGTACTCGCTCACCTCCTGCCGTCTTTCGATTCGCAAATTTTGACTTCGATGCCCCACAAAAGGCAGTTTTTTGGCCCCTTTTTGGGGTTTGATTGGGGTTCGTTTGCCTCAAAAACCAGTTCGTTTTCAGCGTTTCAAAATGCTAAGTCCTTTGGTTGCACTAGATCGGTAGGTTCGTTTCGCAAAAATAACATCTTTTTACCATTTCCCTGCCTTTTTCCGCCTTGCCGGGTCCCTTTCGCCTACCCTTGCCGCCGCCGCTTGCCGGCGCTCTCTTGCGACAACTCTAATAGGCTACCACACGTCGGTGGGCGTGTCAAGAGCAAAGTGCGGGCGTCAGGTGTCGGGCGCCAGGGGTTAACTGGCAGGGGCAGGGCACTGGGGGGCCAGGGGTGGTTTTGACCCATCAACACACATTTAGGACACTACCCCCCTTGGGTAGTGGGTGAAAGCG
>JBAVYG010000315.1:0-2541 GCA_049698675.1 Terriglobia bacterium | reverse complement strand
CCTGGTCCTGAATCGCCTTGAACTGGTCATTCAGGTATTGCTGTTCATCTTCCTTGAACTTGGGCCACGCGCTTGTAACTACCAATAATATGAAGAAAAAAGCGAGCATCATGCGCCGCATCATGCTAGACCTCCGAAATAACTCTGCTAGGTCAAAGTGGACGCCAGTTCTACTAGCGGGACATGCGGACATCCACCGGGTTGGGTTGGTCGGCCTTCACTTCGATCACCTGTTGTACCGTCCTGTAGCCGGAAAGAGAAATGACCAATGTGTGCCGCCCGGGGTTGAGACGAAACGAGGTGGGAGTCAGACCTTCAACCGGATTGCCGTCCCACAAGACTGTTGCACCCACGGGGATTGTACGCACGTCAACAATTCCAGTCGTCCCCTCCCCCGGCCTAGTCATACTGACCTTGATGACCGGCATCGCCCCACTCTTTACCTTGACGGTGCCTTCATAAGGCGTCAACCCCGGACGCATGACTGAATAGCTGTGGCTTCCGGCGATGACGGCGGTATGTGCCGGGCTGAGCCCTATCGACTTCCCATCAATCAACACCTCCAAGCCGGGCGGCGTCGTCACGACCATGACTTCTCCGCTCCCCACCGAAAGGGGGACGCTGACCGTGGAGGTTTTCCCGGCCTCGATGGTTACGGACCGCTGGGAATCCTCGTACCCCTCTTTCGAAACCACCACTTGGTGAGTGCCGGCGGAAAGATCAATCGTGGGCGAGTAAGGGGTGATCCAATTAGGTTCGCTGCTGCCATCTACCGAAATCCTGGCCCCAGAGACATTCGCCCTGACCAGCAATTGGCCAGTCCTGGTGACCGCGCCCGTCAGATCGCTCCCTTTCTTGGAAGGTTTCACCTTGGCCAACGCAGGTTCTATCGCTGGGGTCTGGAGCAGCGGTTCGGCTCGCGCAGGAAGGCTGGCGTTGACCGTGAAGGGCTTCCCGCCCTCGATGGTTACGGACTGCCGGTAATCATCGTACCCCTCTTTCGAAACCACCACTTGGTGAGAACCGACCGAAAGGTCGGAGATCGTGTAGGGTGTGACCCAATTAGGTTCGCTGCTGCCATCGACCGAAATCTTGGCCCCAGAGACATTCGCCGCGACCAGCAATTGGCCAACCTGCGGCGTAGCTACCCGTGAATTCACTTTATGGAGGTAGAGTATTGCGCCCCCGAGGATTCCGAGGAGTACAATGGCGCCCAGGGTCAGGAGGATCCAAACTATCGGCGGCAGATGCGGTTTTGGGTAGGTGGTGGGCGGCGGCATGACTTGCCCCGGCACTTGCCCCGGGGAAGGTTGTTCAATACGCGTGGTCTGAACCGCTTCTGTCGGGGCCGCGGGCGGCCTTGAAATCTCAACGGGTGGCGCCGCCGCACGCTCCACGATGGTGCTGGAGAGGGGCGGAACCTTGACCATAACGGTGGCGGAGGGCGACGCCGGGCCCGCCAGGGACTTGAAATTCTTTAGATCATCCGCCAGTTCCCGGCAAGTCTGGTAGCGCTCGTCGGGGTTCTTGGCCAGGGCTTTGCAAATCACGTAGCTTAGACCCGGATGAATCGTGGCGTCCAGTTCACGAGGCGGAATGGGGTTCTCGTTAATGATCTTATAAATGACGGTGGTAATGTTCTGTCCGCCGAAGGGCATTTCACCGGTCACCAGGTCATAGAGAATGATGCCCAACGAGAAGATATCTGAGCGGCCGTCAATCTGCCGGCCCTTGACCTGCTCGGGCGACATGTAATTGGGTGTGCCCAGGACTTGCCCGGCTTGTGTCATCCCCATGGACATCATCTTGGCTATGCCGAAATCAGTCACTTTCACTAACCCATTATCAAGAATCATGATGTTGGCAGGCTTGATATCACGATGCACGATGTCGTGTTGGTGGGCATGGTCGAGCGCGCCGCAAACCTGGTCGTACATGGGGATGATAGTTTCGATCGGAAGCATCCCCTGTTCTTCAATCAACTTCTCCAGCGATTTCCCTTCCAGGTATTCCATGATCAAGTAGAGGATGCCATTGTCCTCACCGTAATCGAAGACGTTGACGATGTTCGGGTGGCTCAGCACGCCGGCCGCTTGCGCCTCGCGCTGGAACCGGGACTTGAACTCCCGGAACTCCTGCGACGTAAGACCCTCCGTAAGCATGGTCTTGATGGCAACCGTTCGACCGATGACAGGGTCAAAGCCGTGATAGACCACACCCATTGATCCGCGTCCCAACTCAGAGACAATCTGGTAACGGCCTGCCTTGGCCATTGCGTCGGCCATGTGACCCTCGCATTCTTCCGCTTGGCGCTTCTACGCGAAGTCGTTGAGCAGACTCTGACTCATTGCCACGTCGCGACTACCAGTCCGAGGGAACACCTCACCCTTCAAACTCCCCGGAACGAGCCAAGCGTAGCGCAACAGGATATTGATGTCAAGACGCGTCGAGTCAATGTCACAGCAAAGTGATAAGTTCCTATTGCAGCAAAGTAGAAAGTTCCTGTTGGAAACCGGCAAACTGGCCGGATGAGACAACAGG
>JBAVYG010000314.1:0-10371 GCA_049698675.1 Terriglobia bacterium | reverse complement strand
GCTCAACTCCTCCAAATCAACCCGCGGACAATTCGTCGTCGTCTGGGTAAGAAGGAAGCTGCCGACTCCGTGACGCGCGCCGCGTAGCACTCTTCCAGGGGTTGGCTTGCGCTTTTCGACCCCGCCGGGAGACCGCCCCTCGCATTCCTCCTGAGTTGTTGCGGGCGTTCCACGTCCGGGCGACAATGCTGCCAAGTTAGTGACAGGCTGTCGTTAAAGCACTTAGTTTTCATCACCCTGCAAACCATGCGGAGATTGGTGCGTCACGTGCTTGCGTCAATAGCGAGTCGCAAGCACGCCCATCTCGTAATTTCGGAGCGTCTTTGGAGTCCAGTCTAAGATGTTGGAACAGGTAAATGGTCAGGATTGGAATCAGGTTGCGCGGGATGGGCAGGATGCTGTTAGCATGGAACTCACCGGACGAATATTGATCGTTGATGACGACCCGCACTTCCTGCGGGTGCTGGCACGCATCCTTTCGGGTGAAAATTTCCTTGTCACCTCAGCGGGAGGGGCATGCGACGCATTGGAACTAGTAAAAAGCGCGCAGTTCGACTTGATTATCTCCGACCTCCGGATGCCCGAGTGCGACGGCCTGAGCTTTCTCGAGGGGCTCCGTCAGGGCGGAAACAATGTCCCGGTCATCATCCTCACGGCGTATGGAGAGGTTGATACCTATTTGGCAGCCATGAACGCTGGGGCCACCGAATATCTGAACAAGCCTATTCACTCGGATGAATTATTGCGAATTGTCCGCTCCTGTCTGCGCTCGCGAGCTAATCGCCGCCACACCGTCTCCTCCGACACTGTCTGACTTCGCCTCCCATTCTCTTGACGCCAATGAGAGTTGGACAATTTTGGATTTTGGATTTTGGATTACCCTCCTTCCTTCCCTATGGCCTTCGACAAAGTGCCGTCCGCGTGTCGCTATTTGTTCTTCGCCAGCCCCTACCCCCCAGCCCCTGATGCCTGACACCTAGCCCCTGCTCTTCTAGGCCTTCAACTCTACGATCGTCGCCCCGGCGCCGCCTTCGTGGGGCGGAGCGAGATAGAACTTTTCCACGTGTGGGTGCGAAGTAAACATTTCGTGGAGACACTTCCGAAGGATGCCTTTGCCGTGCCCGTGGATGACGCGCAGCCGAAAGCGTCCGGCCATGTAAGCTTCGTCGAGGAACTTATCTACACGCTCGCGGGCAATCTCGGCGGTGTCACCAATAACGTTGAGCTCCGCCGGGGTCTCATCCGAGCCCCTGACGGCAACCGCCGCCCTTGGAGCGCTTGTCCCACCCTGAACGATCCGCCGGACCTCGCTCCTCGGGAGGCGCATGTGCAGGTGGCCTACGGCGATGTCAGCCTGGTCATCATCGGGTAAAGCCATAACCGTCCCGAGGGATGATAGGTTGGCCACTTGGACCTGGTCGCCTACGGCGAGTGGCCTGGGAGCCGAAGGTTGTGCCGGGGCTGTGGCAGGGGCGCCGATGGCTTCCAGAACCTGCGTGTTCCACTCTTCCCGGATCTCGCGCTTGAGGGAGGCCATCTTGCGCTCGAGGCCTTTCGAGGGTTTGGGAGCTTTGGCCGCTTCCAGTTGGGCTCGAAGCTGCTCGATCATGCTCTCCCAACGCTTCTCGTTTTCGCGCAAAGTCTGTTCCAGCCGCGAGTCCAGATCTTTGAGCTTGGCGCGGCGTTCCTGTTGGAACTTGTTCTCCAGCTCGATCTGCCGGGCCTCCTGTTCCTTCCCTTGCTGAGCGAGCAGCCCGACTTGCCTTTCCAGTTCCGCTTTCTGCTGGTGCAGGCCGGCAATCAGGGCTGCCGCTTCCGCTTCCGCCGGATGCAGGAGGGTGCGCGCCTTTTCCACGATACTCGGCTCGAGGCCCAAGCGTTGCGCGATGTCGAGCGCACTCGATTTTCCCGGCAGCCCGCTTAATAACCGGAAAGTGGGCTGGAGCGTCAATTCGTCGAATTCCATGGCCGCGTTGAGGGCTTCCGGAGTCTCTGCGGCATAGGCCTTCAAACGCGAGTGGTGCGTGGTCACCAGAGTCAGGGCGCCGCGCTGCCGGAAATGCTCCAGGATGGCCACCGCCAGCGCCGCGCCTTCATTGGGCTCCGTGCTGGTCCCGAGCTCATCCAGCAGCACCATATCCTTCCCCCCCGCGACCTCTGCCATCCTTTGAATGTTGGTGACGTGAGCTGAAAACGTGCTCAGGTTCGCTGCGATGGACTGCTGATCGCCGATATCCGCCAACACGCGCTGGAACAGCGGTAGTTTGAACTCGCTCGCCGGCACGGGGATGCCGGCCTGCGCCATGAGCACGGCGCTCCCGAGTGTTTTCAGCGCTACAGTTTTCCCGCCCGTGTTTGGCCCGCTGACGATCATCATGATCTTCGGCGGCTTGAGTTCGATGCTCAGCGGGACGGGACTTCGTCCCTGTGCGCGCAAGGCCTTCTCGAGCAACGGATGCCGGGCATCTTTCAGCAAAAGCGTGCGGTCCGAGCTGAACTCAGGGATGCAGCCATCGTACTGGCGGGAGAATTCCGCCTTGGCGAAGGCAAGGTCCAGCTCGCTTAGAATTTGGGTGGCCCGAAACAAGTCTTCGCGCCGCTCCCGAAGCTTCCGGCTGAATTCGCCCAGGATGCGTTGTATTTCCGCGAATTCCCTGTCCTGAAGTTCTACCAGTTCATTGTTCAAGGGCAGGGTATCCATCGGCTCGAGATACACGGTTGCCCCTGACGAGCTTGCACCGTGGATTACACCCTGCACGCGCCGCTTCTCCTCCACTCGTACAGGAATCACGAACCGGTCGTTCCGAAGTGTAACCACCGCGTCCTGGAGCACTCCCTCCTGGCTGAAGCGTCGCAGCAGACGCTCGAGCATCGCCTGCACTTCCACCCGCAGACGCTCGATGGCGCGCCGAATCCGCGCCAGTTCCGGACTGGCGGAGGAATCCACCGAGCCGTCCGGGTGGATTTTTCCATCCAGTTCCGTAACCAGGTTGCGGAAGTCTGCCAGGCTACGCGCCAACTCCTCCAGTCGGGGTAAGGGGCACTTGGCAAACAGCCGCTGAATCTCCAAGGCCGCGCGCGCCAGCCCCGTAAGCGCGAAGATCTCGAGCGCCTCCAGGGTCGCACCCTCGATGCGGAGCTTCTCGAGCAGCGGCCGTGGGTCTCGAAGGCTTCCCAGAGTTGGTCTCGGACTCTCCCGCAAGTATTCGCGTGCTTCTCTTGCCCGTTCCAGCTCGTGACGGATCAGATCAATTCGCGTATGAGGCTCGACAGAATCAAGGAACGGCGCGCTGACTGGCCCGGAGAGGTAGCCGCGCAATAATTCCAGGACGGCAGGAAACTCCAGTACTTCACGGGAGAATCGATCCTCGGTCTCGTGGCCTTCAATCTTGGGAGTCATAGAATAAGGCCTATCGTAAAGACAGGCGGGCGCAGTGTCAATGGACGGGCAGTACAGATTCGCTCCGACCTGCGAAAAACACAATCCGCTTCAGCCCCGATTTCTCACCGCGTTTGCACGCTGTTAGGGGGTCGCTGGAAGGGCGGGGCTGAACAGGCTGCGGAAAAACCCTTCCAAGCTGTCATTCCGAGCGGAGCGAGGAATCTCGCTCTGAGTGTTTTCAAAACAATGCGAGATTCCTCGCTCCGCTCGGAATGACGACGTTCACAAAGGTCTTTCAGCATCCAGCTAAGCTGGCATGAGCAACGAGCGTTCACCATGAGATGCGGGTAGAGTACTCGGCCACTTGCTTGTCGCGTGTAACTCTGCATTTCCAATAACACCCTTTGTTTTCAATAACATTCCTGCATTTTGAGGGTAACCACCTTTGTTTTCTACAGCATTCCCGCTTCGCCGCGAGCTGTGGAAGAGGGACCCTTTGTTTTCAATGACATTCCCGCACTGTTCATTCATTTTTATCTCTTCCACGCTTCCGCACCCCGTGAATACTAGGACACATTGTCGCTCCCTTTGAGATTGAAGTTCTGCTTGGCGGCGGGGCTGCGCGGGCTGGTAGAATGCTGGGCATTCTGGCGCGCAGGGGCGAGCAACCCGGGCGTAGGTTGGGGTGATTTGCGTAAGGACTATGGTTCCTCCTGTGGCGGGGCGTTAGCTTAGCGACGTAGGGCCGGGGCTTGCCCCGGCCTGGCCGCCCCAAGAGGCGGCCCTACATCGTAACTGGGACTTTTCACATGAGTAGGCTACCACAGCGGCGAGGGTTTGTCAAGAGACAATATGTTCACAGGTGTAGCCCAGCGTTAGCGGGATGCAATGATCGGTTCATGTGGCGGGTGGCGCACACATCGGTGCCATGATCGCATACGTGCCAAACGGCGGCATGTATGCGCCACCCGCGAAGGTTAGGCTTGTTGAGCGACTTTCCGCTTTCCCCGAGTTCAAGGAGACTGCTGAGCGCGAATTATTCTCCCGTCAGGTTAGGGTATCGGTCACCCCATTAGCTAGAATCCGTACTTCCGAATCAGCCCCGTAGTAAGCCAATCCAGCGTGTCATCCGCACGAAGACAAGTCACAATCTTCTGCCAGGTACATTTCTGCATCAGCGATTGTTTCTTCAGTGCCGCACGAACTTTGTTCCAGGGGGTGATTCCTTTGCCGGGCCCCTGAAAAGCGGGATTTCTCTCATCGTACAGCAGGACGACATGGCCAGAATCCAGACTCACGCCTGTCTGGTCCACGCACACAGCCAGGAGATTTCGTACAAGCTGGTAGGTGCAGTTCAAGGGGCAGGGGTCATGGTCTATCTCTGCGGACCAGTCGAACAATTCCGGGATGTAACTCCAGTAACTAATCTCAATTTCAGTTAAGGAGCACCTCGATTTCCGGGGGCTCTGGACCTTATAACTCCCGTTACAATGTTGTGCCTCGAACCTTGGGTCACCAGCAATAAGCCGTGGCCTTGAACAACTTCCGACTTCCGATTCACTGAGCTTACATTCCACCGCGATTCGGTAGTTGCCATTAAATAACACGTCGACGCTGGTCCGTCCCCGTCTTTTCTCCCCCAGGTAATCAACCTCAAATTCCAGTTGGCATTTACTGCCGTGCTCCGAGTCCCGACTAAAGAGGGGCTTGGCATCATCCCCCACGAGTGCGCGGAGGCAATCCAGCCTTCTATAGGCGATGAGATTCCCGAATACACTCTGAGTGAGTGCCTGCGAACTGGCCATGCTGCGAAACCATTTGTGCCGCTTCCCATCAGGGATGGTGTTGAGCACCTCGGTGCTCACCGAGTCTGGACTTGCATCCTTCAGCAAAACGTTGCTTGACGCGTGTTCTTTCTTGAAAACCGGAGGTCTGTCTGTGGGAGCTAAAGGCCGGTCGAAATAATCGTCCCGTTGGCCGAACTCAGTTCGCCTGTACTCCCAAAACTTCTCGATAAGGCTCACCTTATAGCGCGGCATCGCGAACTCATCCTCGGTAGTGACCATGTTCAACCTCCCCGGAAGGGTCAGCCCCCCAGACCTTCCAGTTACGGGTCCAGGCGCTCTCGACCGATGGGGACTCCTCCCGGTCCGACACGCAGAGCATCCAGATTTGAGGCGAAATCCTAATTCTGCGCAGCTTGAGGTTTGGGTGTCGGCTCCGGCCACTGGCCAGGCTTCCAGCCATGCTTGTGCGGATTGATGGTCGCCTTGCCGCACCCAACGGCGATGTTCAGCTCGCCCCACCACATGCTAGAGTAAAAGCCATGCCCCTTGGTCTTGTCGGTATAGATATCGTACCCCTCATCCCACTGCCACAGGACGCTGTTACTGCTTTTGTCAACCAGGACGGCCACGCTCCATGCCCTCTCCACAAGGGCGCGTGTTGCTGCCCCGGCAAGGTCCAGCGCCGCAGCGCCCATGTTGTACCCGGTGCTCACATCGCAGAAGCTGCCATTCCGGCTGCACGTGACGGTCGTCTCCATCCCGCTCCCTGTGTCCATGCAGGATGCCCCGCTGGCGGTCGAGTGGCAGGTCATGATGCCGCTCGGCGTGCGGTCAGGAGGCGGCAGACGGTAGCTGGACTGACTCAAAATAACAACGGCATCAGCGTCTTCACGGCGGTCCACTGCCTCAAGGCAAGTATTCCAGTCAAGATGAGCCGTTTTAATTGCCCGCTCCTTGCTTCCCGTGAGGTAAACTTTGCGAATCCAGGTCAGGCCGGGAACGCCCTTGGGCTGCTGCTTGTCTTTACCCAGGGCGCTGACCGGGGCGAGGATGAGGACCAAGAAAAAGATGCTGATTGTCTTGTCCATGTGAGTTCCTCCGCATATCTCAATCCCTCGGGCATGCATCGCCAGGGGAGCGGCGCGGACCATACGCGGCATTCTACCACAGGCAAAGGCTGCCCACATAAGCATCGTGGGCAGTCACCGGTAGCCCAAGATTCTTTGTAGCGGGGTAGCGAAGACTCTGCCCCGCCCACTTTCGGAGCTCCTGCCACGCCGGTGAGGGCCGCCAGGAGGCAGTTAGACCCCGCTTCCACCTCATTGGCTTCAAAATTCTTGCTGTGGGTCCGCGCCTTCGTGTACGCTTCTCGTCAATGGGCGAGGCGCGTGCAGAAGAAAAAGGGCTGACTCTGTTGCGGGGATTGCTGCAACACTATCCGTTTGTCCTGAAGAACTTCAAGCATTATTTCCAGAACCTTTATCGGCGTGAGATTCGGCGCACAAACGTTGTGGCGCCTTATGCCGCAGTGCTCTACGTCACCCACAAATGCAATTTGGCTTGCACCTGCTGCACACAGAAGGAGCCGGACGTCTTCAGCCAGGAACTGCCGACCGCCGAGACCATCAGGTTGCTTCGAATCATCCGCAAGGAAACCGATTCGATTCTCTTCACGGGCGGGGAGCCTACGTTGCGCAACGATATTGAGGAACTGGCCCGCGCCGCGCGCCATGACTTGAAGTTTCGCTCCGTACTGCTGATCACCAATGGCACGCTCCTGCACGAGCGGCAAGGGTTGTTTGACTCCTTGCACAGCCTGATTGTCAGCCTGGATTCGTTGCAGGCGGATTCGACAAGCCCCATGTCCAAGCCTGCTGTCCTGTCCAGAGTGCTGGAGAACCTGCAACTGGCTAAATCGCGCTTCCCCAGGGCGACGGACATCACCATCAGTACGGTCATCGAAGAATGGAACATCGCTGAGGTCGAACGCATCATGGACTTTTGCGGCGAGCAGGGATTTGTCTTCGCCACCCAGACCGCGCTGAACGAGAAGTTGCCCAATCTTCGCCTGCGGCAGAACCCACGCTACCAGTCCCTGGTCGAGAAGATTGTGCAGCGTCGCCGCGAGCGCTCCCAGCCCATCAACGGCACGCCCAAGCTCATTCGCACCCTGCTCGAGTTCGGCGATTTCCAGTGCTTCCCCACCATGTTTCCGCGGGTCTACCCCAACGGCGATGTTTTCTACCCTTGCGAGCCACTGAAAAAGATTGGTGGAAATCTGCTGCGCGAAGGATCGTTCAACAAGGTCTTCGCGCGAGGCAGGAAACTCTACGGGGACATACCCGACTGCCATGGCATCTGCCATCTTTTTGGGAATGTGCTTTCGTCCTACTACGCGAAGGATTTCTGGGGACTCGCCGGCGACACCATCCGGTAGTCTGATTTCAGCCGCAGATCAACGCAGATGAACGCAGATAAGGACTGGCACAGAATGAAGGGGGAGGGCGGCGGATGGTCGGGGCCTCTTGAAACCAAGGCACCTGAGAGCTCGTAGTCGCGGAGCTTTTGATTTCTGTTTTTTGTGTTGATCTGCGTTAATCGGCGTTGATCTGCGGCTTTAACTCTTCAGGACGGGCAATTCTCTCCGCAGAACGTTTCGCACTGTGGTTTCCGCGACGCGAGCCAGGTGCTCAGCAAAGAAGCCGTCATAGCGGAACCGGGCTGTCCGCATGTCCTTTGATTCCCAGGTAATCGCAAGGTCCCAGGTTTGTGCTTCAGCTTCCGCCTCGCCCTGACCGGGAACTGGGCGTACAGCCAACTCGCGCACCCGGACCAGGGGGATTTCCTCCAGAGTGTGCTCATGTTCGTCAACCACAAATAGCCGGTCGGGATTTACGAAAATGCTCACAAGGCAAGAGGGCCGTTCATTTCCTGCCGGGATGAACGCCCCGCCGTTCAGGACCATGAGGGCGTCGAGCTCGCGAGCCTGGGCGTCCACCGACTTTGCTTCCGGCTTGGCGCGAACCAGCAGGCCGAAAGCCATCAGCGCCACGCCGACAACCAAATCCACGACTCCGCCGTTTGCATGCTTGTATCGCCAGCCCAGCAAGCACCCCAGCGACGCCACCAGGATTCGAACCGCCGACCATTCCCAGATTTTCCGACGCAGCCGCCTGACTCCAGGAATCACCATAATGGCGGCGAACAATACGGACAGCGCGGCTTTCCTGATGCCACGCCAAAGCCGCACGCTCATGGGCACAATCGCCGGGATTGTGGTTTTATCAACCATGCTATTCAAATCGAATTCGCAAGCTCGGGGGGTAGGGCAAGCCCTACCCCTACGGCTTGTAGGGGGACGGCTTGCCGTCCCCTGATCGCCGTGATGTTGGCTTCAGAATGAGACACGTTGGCGGTTCTTCTTCAAGTATTCGACAGCTTGCTCCACATCTCTCACCAGCGTGACGATTTCCATCGCCGGCGACCTCGATTCCCGCTGGGCCGAGTTGAGCTGCCCGTCCTGTTCAAGGCAATTGATGACCGGCTGCCAGTAGGGCGACATCACCAACAGGGGCTTGCTCCCGCCCACCGTCCTCGCTAGGCTGGCCTTGTTCATCATCTCCCAGGCCAGCGCCAATTCTGCCAGCGTACCCGTTCCCCCTGGGAGGACAACGTAGGCGTCCCCGCGCTCCAGCAGCGTCATGATGCGTTCCAAGAACGACTTTGTGCGCACCTCTTCTACAATCCACTGATTCGCCTTGCCAAGCCAAATCTCGCACGTGACGCCGATGGTGTGCCCGCCTGCCTCTCGAGCGCCGCGCGCGGAGGCTTCCATTAATCCCCTGTATCCGCCATTGCAGATGGCGAACCCGGCTTCTGCCAACAGCTTTCCCAATTGCCGCGCTTCCGCGTAAGCGCGGCTCGCCTCGCCGGGCAGTGAACTTCCGAAGATCGTTACGACTTTCATAAGGATTAGCCGCAGATCAACGCTGATTAACGCAGATCAAGACAAAAACATACAGCAAAAGCACGCACTACGAGGCCTTAGGCGCCTTGGTTTTAAGAGGCCCCCCCATCAGGCGCCCCCCTTCCCTCTGTGCCAGTCCTTATCTGCGTTCATCCGCGTTATTCTGCGGCTGGATTTTCCGTTCATTATCAAAGGCCAACCGTTTGAACTCGGGCTTGATTCCAAAGTTCAGAAGCAAACCCACTTCGATTTGGGTGGCACGTAGATAGTTCAGAAGTTGCGCTTCATGGGAGGAGTCAAGAGCCCTTGCTGCCTTTAGCTCCAGGAGAACGGCGTTCTCCACCATCAAATCAGCCCTGAAATCTCCGACCCGATTGCCTCGAAAATAGACGGCAATGGGCACTTGCGTCTCCGCCTTCAGCCCGGCCTCCCTCAACGCAATCAGCATCGCCGCCTCATAGACGGACTCCAGGAATCCGTGCCCGAGCTCGTTATAAACCTCGTAGAAGACCCCAATGATCTTCCTTGTTAGTTCTTGGTGTTTGAATCTGAGTTTATCTGCGTCCATCTGTTCTAATCCGCGGCCCATGCTTTAGAGTTTTCTAAAGGTCTTCCTACCTCTTCCGACGCGAGAACCAATCATAAACGGCCAAGGCGATTTGGTCGAGGGTGGCTGCGCCCTGTTGCTCCTTCAGAGGGTAACTATTCCCAATGATGGAGAAGACAAGCCTCTTTCCGGAGGGCAGATCCATATACCCGGAAAGGGCGTTCACCTGCTCGAGGGTGCCCGTCTTGGCGTGGATTCTTCCCTCGAGCCGGGTCCCTTTGAAGCGGCCAGCCAATGTCCCGTCCACGCCGGCCACCGGCAGGGTATCCAGGAATATGTCGAAAGCCTGCCCACTCGCCATGTGAATCAGCAGCTTTACGAAAGCCTCTGGTGCAACCAAATCATCTCGCGAAAGGCCCGAACCGTCTGCAAATACCGTCTCGCCCCGCGCTGCGCCAACTTGCTGCGCAAATTCGCTGAGTACTTCCAAGCCGTCCTCCAGGCCGCCACGATGCTTCACCTCGCGCCCGAGTGTGCGCAAAAGCATTTCCGCAAAAAGGTTCCGGCTTTCCTTGTTGGTCGCCTTCACGATCTCCCGGATTGGCTGGGAGTCATGCTCTGCCAAGACCACGCGCGGAGAAAGTTGGAGAGGAGGAGGCGTGGCTATTGCTGCCTCCAAGCGTGTGAC
>JBAVYG010000313.1:0-3020 GCA_049698675.1 Terriglobia bacterium | reverse complement strand
CATTAAGCCCGCGTACAAGTCTGCATGGATCATCGACGGGCAGCACAGACTGTACGCATATTCGGGACATGAGCGCGCATCCAAGAGCCGGCTATCAATTCTGGCGTTTGAGGGTCTGGTACCCAGTGAACAGGCAAGGTTATTTATTGATATTAATGCCAAGCAGAAGAGCGTAAAGCAATCGCTTCTCCAGGAGCTGTACGCCGAGCTTCACTGGGACGCCGATGACCCAACTATTCGCGTCCGGGCCATCATTTCCAAAGCGATTCAAGATCTTGACGTTGATCCCGAGTCACCGCTCTATCGGCGCATCCAGACGGCCGATGTGGGTAAGAGTTCACTTCGATGCATCTCGCTGACCAGTCTCTACGGTGCGATTGAAAAGACAGAATTTCACATAGCGAAGGAGAAACAAGGCCATGTGGTGGAATACGGGCCCTTGTGGGCGGGCGATAATGACGCGACGTTGAAGCGCACTGAATTGATCCTGAAGCAGTGGCTAAACACGGTTCGTTTAGCAGCCAGCGAATGGTGGGACAAGGGGGCCGATGAGGGCGGTGGTCTTGCGATGAATGATAGCATCATCACCTGCATAAACGTCCTACGAAGCGCGTTTCAACACTTAAGCGACCGCAAGCTTGTCCAATTGGACAATGAGGACCTGTGGGAAGTCACCAAGAGGTTCGCGGTTGCCCTTGGAGAGTATCTGGGGTCGCTTTCAGAACAGGAACGGAAGGCCTTCAGAGATTTGCGGGGAGTACAAGGTCAGACTAAAAGAACCCGCAACTGCCAAGCGGCGATACGGCAGAAAATCCCAGAATTTAATCCGCCCCTCCTTGACCAGTTTCTCCAGCAGGAAAAAGCTCAAACCAATATTCGCGCCAAAGAGATAATCGACCGCATCGAGCGTATGCTTCAGAAAGTTGTGCTCGAAGAACTGCGTCGCGAATGTGGCGAGGATGAAGCTGGCTGGTGGATGGTGGGTGTCCCCAAGCCGGTAAGGTTAAAGGTAAGCCTAAAGTTTGAGGAAGACCGCGGCCTGAGAGGCGGGAAGGAATACTATTTTGACTTGATAGATTACTCCAAGATAGCGCTGCAAAACTGGCAACTCTTCGAATCGATACTTGCGTACGGTAAGACTGGTTCAAAGGAAAAGCGGCTCTCCTGGCTTAATTTCGTTAATGAAAAGCGAAATATTGTTTCCCACTCGTCCGCCGCTGTAACCCTGACCCCGGACGATCTTGGGCAACTTGAAGAGTACGAAAGGTGGCTGGATGGGCAGATATCCCCGCCAATGGCGGAGGAGAGTCCGGTTTCGGTCGACCAATCGGATTAACAAAGGAGCTTATGCCTTTGCCGGGCAGCTTTACGCTTAGGATTTTTGTCCCAGGGGGAGAACTAGAGGAAGTCCGCCTGGTCGAGAAGTCCAATTGGAACGGTCGGGGACTGGTGTGTGCACGGTCCGTCTTTGTGAAGGCCAAATACCGTGTCGAGTTTGGCAAGACCGGGGTCTATATTCTTTCGGGCCCTGGATCAGAAGGGACCCTCCCGCGAATATATGTAGGTGAGGGGGACCCAGCTAAACCTAGGCTTGAGCAGCACTTTGGGAAAAAGGACTTCTGGACAACCTTGTTCCTTTTCACCAGTAAGGACGAGTATCTAAACAAAGCACATATCCAATATCTCGAGGCTCGTCTCCTCAGCCTCGCAGCCGACGCCAAGAGATGCGAGTTAGACAATGCTAACCAGCCAGTCCTTCCCTCGATGTCGGAAATTGATATTGCAGAGGCTGAGGGGTTCCTCAGCGAAATGCTCCTGTGCTTTCCCGTGCTGGGCCTCAATGTGTTTGAAAAACCTGAAAGGGCGCAGGTTGGGCGCCAAATCCTCTTCTTAAAGGGCAAGGGAATTGAAGCCAAAGGGTATGAGTCGCCCGAGGGATCCGTAGTGCTTGCTAATTCGCAAGCGGTCATGGATGCAGTCCCCTCGATTCACCGGTTCATGCTTGATATGCGAGACAGCCTGGCGAAAAGGGGCCTACTCCAGGAAAAAGATGGAGCCTACCGTTTAACACAAGACTACGTCTTTGACTCGCCATCGACGGCAGCAGGTGTGTTGCTCGGTCGTAGCGCCAATGGCAGGATCGAGTGGAAAAACGCAGCCGGGCACTCTTTGAAGGAGCTTCAGGAACAAGATGCTCCAAGGTCGGACTGAAAAGATTGTGACTCGCTCTTCCCGGAAGGCCAACACCCAACCTGTCGGAGATTTTGGAGGCGATGAGCCCGTCCTCAGGCGACAGCGGTAGAGCGTCGCGGGAAAGGCTTGCCTTCTCTATCAAGTCGCACAGGGCAAGCAGCAAAAGTGGTTTGTGAGGTGCGGGGTCGCCTCGGGCGCGGCCAACCCGTAAGTTCGCAAATTTGGTAAGCCAGTAATCAGGTCTGGTCATGCGGGTAGGGCCGAACGGCGTTCGGCCCACATGGGCCAGCGCGGCTGGCCCCTACGACAAACGACGGCGTTCGGCCTGCATGGGCCAGCGCGGCTCGCCCCTACGACAAACGACGGCGTTCGGCTCACGTGGGCCAGCGCGGCTGGCCCCTACGACAAACGACAGCGTTCGGCCTGCATGGGCCAGCGCGGCTGGCCCCTACGACAAACAACGGCGTTCGGCCCACGTGGGCCAGCGCGGTTCGCCTACAACCCCGGCCGAATGCGATTCGGCCCTACGTTTCGCCGGGGTTCCAGGGCCATTCCTCTTCGGACCCTGGTCGCGCCTCAGGATTCTCCCGATCCAATTTCCAGCGCGCAGGGTTCGAGAGAATGTACTCGCGAATCCTGAACAATTCATCCTCGTCGCGAATGATACGTTCGAAATAATCCTCTTGCCACACCGCGGCGCGCGGTCGATTCCAAAGCTTTCGAATCCGACTCGTAAGCGCCGATTTGAACCCCGCCGCCCAGGAGGCCAACGAATGGGAGCGCATGGGCGGGATGGGACCCCGCCGGTTCCGCGGGGTTTGTAGGGC
>JBAVYG010000312.1:0-3304 GCA_049698675.1 Terriglobia bacterium | reverse complement strand
AGAAAGAAAAAGCTCTTGAATTCCAAGAGAGAATCTACCTGCTCGTTGGATAGCACGTCTCAGCGGCATGCCCCAGTGGAATTGGGATCTTCCGAGTTACGTCAGGGCGCCTGTTCTTTTTCGGGTTCAGTTTTGTATTGCTGTGAATAGATGTCCCAGGTGTCCACCTTCAATTGGTCGAGGGAGACCTCCGCGATCCTATCTTCCTTGATGCGTACCGAGAACGTTGCATCAGCCTTCGCATGTAAATGCCTCGCGACCGCATCTGCCTGCTCCGTCATTGGGGCGAAGGAGCTCTGCAAGAACCACCCTCCCAGAGGCTTAGGTTGACCCATGAGTGTGCCTAGCGGTACAGGCTGTGCCCAATTCAAGGGCAGAGCAAAAGGAGGACCAAGGCCTAGGAGCGGAAACCGCTGCTCGTGTTTGGGCTGCACGTGAACTAAACTGAATAATAAGGAAACATTTACTTCTGCGAAGTGCACAGTCGGGGCAATTTCATACAGTGATCCGCCAACAAACTTGATTTCATCGAGGCGGACATCCCGAATCGATCCCGACAAAACTCTATTCAATTCCCTCGTCCCGGCTTCCACCGATTCACGCTTGAAGTGGGCTGCGTCCAAGTGCTCAGAAAACCACTCGGGCGTGATGTCTACAGGCGCTGGCGCATGCTTCTTAAGAAACTCATCAATCGTCCGGTGAATTGATAGACGACCTTTTTGGTTGCTGATGTCGAGAGCGATTTTCGGGTCAGGTTCGTCGCCGTGCCAAAATGTTGCGTCCTGCGACACAAATGCAACGTCTTCTGGAGCCGACGCAGAGTAATGAAGGACCCAGAGCCATATAATTACATCCCTGAGTTCCTCTCCATCATCGCTCGCGGGCCGGATGCGGTGAACGCCGCGCATGAAAACCTCGTCAACTGATACGCCTAAAGTCTCTGCTACGTACAGTGGTGTTACATTTTCGCTAGGCCTCATCAATTTGCGCCGAAGCCGGGTCATGGCCTTGCGAATATCTGGTTTGTGAAACTCCGAGACGGCGTTCCCGATATCGAAAAGTTTGTAGTGGCGGCGCGCCTCAAAAAACTCCTTCGACTCCTTTTTCAGCCTCCGACCAAATCCGCACACCACCTCCTCCCTGATGATCCGAGGTAGAACCAATGTGCTTTGAGTTCGACGGATAAAATCGAACAGAGTTGTGAATGCGACCCCTGAGAATCTGTAGTCAGCTCCATAGACGTTCGCGTCAAGAATGATATGCATCCGGCTAACCCTCGTTTTCGGATGTGCGCAGCAAGCGAGCGAGTCTTTTCCGTGGCCATCATCGCCACCGTGCCGTATTCTATCGCGGTGTCCAAACTCCGGCGTCCTTTTCTTTCCGATCGATATTTCTTTATCGTCGTGCGCCCGCTCCGATCCGCGCGCACGAATTTGATCGCTCCATCACGGGGCCGAAAAGACGCGGACCACAAAAGCGGCCCGTCGCCCTGCCTCCTGGAGTCATACGGCAGGCAGGCCGAAGGCTATGGGCCGCAGGGCGGTGGTCCGCGCTACCGCTGTTGACAGCCACTCGCGTCCCGGGTTATAGTCTGCGTTCTTTAGAGCGAAGGCGTCCTGTACCATCGCGTGCGCTCGTCTCTCACGCAGACTGGGTTGGCTAGCAGCCTGCGGAAAAACGCTCCACGGGTGTCATCCTGAGCGCAGCGAAGGATCTCGCTCTGCGTATCTTCTTGAAAATGCTCAGGGCCAGATTCTTCGCTTCGCTCAGAATGACAGTTTCGGCGGGTTTTTCCGCAGCCTGCTAGGCGCTTAGAGTGGCCACCAAACGGGATCTTGAAATCGTTGCCGCAGGGCACACTTGCCTTGACCTTATCCCCGCTTTCACGATTGACGGCAAGGTCGATAAGATGACCGACGTCCTCGTGCCAGGCAAGATGATCAACATGGGCGAGTGCGTCGTCGTCGGAGGCGGGCCGGTCACCAACGCGGGCGTGTCCATAAGGCGACTGGGCGTGAAGACCGAGCTCATCGGCAAGATCGGCAACGACGACTTCGGCAAGCAGATACTCCGTTGGTACGAGGAGCACGAAGGCCATTTCCAGGGCATCAAGACAGTCGACGGGGAGTCGACCTCCTACACTATCGCGATCTGCATACCCGGGATCGATCGCTTCTATCTCCATCATTGCGGCGCGAACGACACGTTCGGCTACGAGGACATGAACTTCGACCTCGTGCAGCGTGCCAAGCTGATGCTCTTCGGTTACCCACCCTGGATGGCCAAGCTCTACGAGAACACGGGGCGCGAGCTGACGAAGATCCTTAAGAAGACCAAAGAGCTGGGCACTACGACGGCTCTGGACCTCTCGCTGCCGGACGTGAACAGCCGGGCCGGCCAGGTCGACTGGCGCGCGATCCTAAAGGACTGGGTCCCGCTATCGGACTTCATGATGCCCAGCGCGGAGGAGATCTTCTACTTCCTCTACAAGGACAACTTCCTGGAGAAAAAGGCCAAGCTCGGTCCCAAAGAGAGTGTGCTGGACCACATGACCGTGAAAGAGATTTCTACACTGGGAGGCGATCTTCTGAGACTGGGCGCGGCGATCGCGATGGTCAAGTGCGGCCACCGGGGACTCTACGTTCGCACCGCCGACAAGGCACGCCTGCAGAAGATGGGCGCGGCCGGCTGTTCCGACCTGGAGAACTGGGCCAACCGCGAGCTGTGGTTCCCCGTCTACCAGGAGGAGCGTTTCGTGGGTGCTCTGGGCTCCGGCGACTCGGCGATCGCAGGATTCCTCTCCGCCTTCGTCTGGAACCACAGCCTCGAGTCTTGCCTGCGGTATGCGAACGCGGCCGGCAGCATGAACGTCACTGTTCCGGACGGTCTGACGTGGAACAAGGGGTTCAACGACTTGACGCGCCGCATCCAGGCGGGCTGGAAGACAAAGGACCTGCGCATCGACGAGGCCGGCTGGAAGAAGGAGCGCGAGTTCTGGGTCGGGCCTGACAACCGCGGCAAGTGGGAATCCTAGCAGGCTGATGAAAAAGCCGCCCCGAGGCCCAATGTAGCGCCGGCATCTTGCCGGCCCCTTTTGAATCTAAAGGAGTTGCCGGCTGGAAGCCGGCGCTACGACGGCGCTCCAAGGACTTTTTCATCAGCCTGCTAGGCGAGCCAAGGGTTCTGTCAAAAGTTCTATGAAAGAGCCATGAGAGGCGAGCAGGGCAAGAGGCGGGAGGGCACCGCGGGAAGAGTCGCAGGGATAAAGGGGTGGTGAAGGGAGGGTTTGGATTTATCGCTTTGG
>JBAVYG010000311.1:0-7126 GCA_049698675.1 Terriglobia bacterium | reverse complement strand
CGCTCCGTTTCTGACATCACGGATAGCGTTCTTCGGCTATGCATGCTCAGGATGACATGCTAAAACACTTGGGATAGGGACGAGACGAACAAACCCTGTTGCATCGGAGAACCCGCCCGTACTATAGTTCCGCCCGATGGCAGAGCCTTTCCTCAGCATTGTGGTTCCCGCCTATAACGAAGGACGGCGTATCCGTAGCACACTGGAGAAACTGTGTCACTTCAAAAAGTTGGAGTCTTACGCGATTGAGCTGATCGTAGTGGATGACGGTTCCACAGACCACACTGTCGAGACAGTCTCGGAGTTTCCCGCCATCCGTCTGGTTCGGAACGACCGTAACCATGGCAAAGGCTTCACGGTTCGGCATGGAGTTTTGGAAGCGCGGGGCGAGTTCATACTTTTCACAGACGCCGACCTTTCCACTCCCATTGAAGAGGTGGACAAGCTGCTTTCGGCTTTGCAATCCTCCGGCGCCGATGCCGCCGTGGGTTCACGCGCTCTTAAACGCGAACTGATCGGAATTCATCAGCCCTGGTTCCGTGACATGGCCGGGCGATTTTTCAATCTGCTGGTGAAGATCTTTACGGGCCTCCGGTTGTGTGACACTCAATGCGGATTCAAAATCTTCAAGCGCAGTTCCACTCGCAGGGCGTTTGAAATGATGCGCGTGGAGGGTTTTGGATTCGATCCCGAACTCTTATTCCTCATTGAGAGACAAGGTGGAAGGGTGGTGGAAGTACCGGTGAGATGGAATGACAACCCGGCCACCAAGGTACGGTTTCTTCGCGACTCCGCTCAAATGTTCCTTGATTTGATGGCCATCCGCTGGCGCGCCTTCATGGGAAAGTATCAGTGAACATTATTGAACTCACTCTCCTAGTTTGGGTGTCGTCGCTCCTTGCTGGATTTGTCGGATCGTTAACGGGTCTGGGCGGAGGGATCATCATCACGCCTGTGCTGACCCTGGCTCTCGGCGTCGATATTCGATACGCCATCGGCGCCACACTCGTTTCGGTGATCGCGACCTCCTCGGGCGCGGCTGCCGCATACGTTCGCGAGGGTTTCTCCAACATCAGAATTGGGATGTTCCTTGAGATTGCAACCACTGTGGGAGCGATCACGGGGGCTTTGCTGGCCGCCAGGATTTCGACAGGCGCCATCTCCATCATCTTTGGACTCGTTCTGCTTTACTCGGCCTACGCCTCCAGCCGTCCGCGACACGAGCGAGTTGGCGATTGCCGGCCGGACCCTCTCGCCACCCGCCTGAAAATGAACGGCAGCTATCCCACACCGGATGGGCCGAAGGCTTATTGCCCACAAGCGGTGCCCACTGGGTTCAGTATGATGTTCGGGGCGGGGGTTCTTTCAGGTTTACTCGGGATTGGGTCGGGAGCTGTCAAGGTGATTGCCATGGATCAGGCCATGGGCATTCCCTTTAAGGTCTCGACCACCACCAGTAACTTCATGATCGGCGTGACGGCTGCCGCGAGCGCGGGCGTCTATCTCGGCCGCGGATACATTGATCCTGGTCTTACCATGCCAGTGATGCTTGGGGTGGTGGTCGGCTCGCTGGTCGGGGCACGTGTTTTGACTCGCACCAAGACGCGGTGGTTGCGACTTGTCTTCGGTCTCGTGATTGGCATTATGGCGATCGAGATGATTTACCACGGACTGACGGGGAGGCTATAACGTGGTAAAGCAGACACGACAATGGCCGGACCAATATGTTGATGAATTGATCGGGAATCTCCTCCGGGTGGGTGTAACGCTGGCTGCGGCGGTGGTTCTTTTCGGAGGGACCGTATACCTGTTTAGGCATGGACTTGCGGCGCCTCATTACCACATTTTTGTTGGTGAACCCGCGGACTTGCGCAGCGTGTCGGGAATCGTGAGAGACGCTCTAGCCCTTCGGGGACGAGGCTTGATCCAGCTCGGGCTGCTGCTTTTAATCGCAACTCCCGTGGCGCGCGTTGCCTTCTCGGTTGCTGCTTTCGCCATGCAGCGTGACCGGCTTTACGTCGTGGTTGGGCTCATCGTCCTTGCGGTACTGATGTACAGCCTCATGGGTGGGCGCGTGTAGCGGAAGTTGAGGGGTGCGCCCGAGGTTGGCTGGAATTGCCGATTTTCCCGCCGCGGCGGGCTGATTGACAGCGGAGGAACTTGCCGCGCCACTTTTTCAATCGACAATCGGCAATCAGCAATCGAGAATGCCCGGCTGGGCTTACGCTTCCGAAACCCGTGAATTTCGACGCAGATTCGGGCAACCGAATCAATGCCCTCCGAATCGAAATACCAGGCGTTGGGACAAACGGAAGGAGAGTGAATGCTCTCCAGCGGGAATATTGTTAGGGATTGTAAGTGCCTCGAGGGGCATGCTATCCTGTGCTTAGAGCAAGGCGATACAGAAAGGAGCATATTATGCTAGGCCGGACGGTGAGAGTGATGGGCGTCCTTACGGCATGGGTTTACCTTGCCACTTCCGCGTTCGCCGACCAAGCGAAGGTGCCGAAAGAAGCGCTTTCAATCCCGGCGGGCAGTGTGCTTCATATGAAGCTCACCACCACGCTTACCTCCAAGACCAATAAGACGGGGGACCCATTTACGGGTCAGGTCACCCAGCCGATCGTTGTGGACAGCAAAGAGGTGGTCCCGAAATACAGCCAGATCCAAGGACATGTCGCCTTCGTAAAACCCTCGAAACGTGTTAAGGGCAAAGCCCTAATGCGACTGGTCATCGACAAGGTCGTGACCCCTGACGAAGACAAGCAGTTCCTGCTACCGAGTACCTTGGACGATTCAAACAACGCGCCCTGTGCTCACGCCAAAGATGAGGAAGGCACGCTCGAGGGGTGCGGCAAGAGCAAGAAAGATGCCCTTGAGGCTGCTGGTATTGCCGGAGCCATGGGAGCCGGGGCGGGCGCCACTGTCGGCATGGGTCATGAAATAGAGTGCGAATATTATGGGATGTGCGGTGGCACTGGCATGGGGGCTGATATCGGCTATGGCGCCGCGATTGGCGCCGGGACCGCATTGGTCTATATGCTATTCAAACACGAAAAGGACATCATTCTTGTGCAAGGAACGGAATTGACCTTTATCGTGAATCGCACCACGGAAGGCAAGGATTTGCCGCCACCACCCCCAGAGCAAGCTCAATCCCAATAGCTTCGCGCCAGGTCAAGGCGTGCTGGCCTGCAAAGCTCTCCAACCGGTCAGAATTCATGCCAGTAATGAAGGCCCTTTCCTTCCTCGCAAGATTCCAGAATGCAAATTATGGATGCGGTCTGGCGAGTCCAGGGCCTCGCGACATGGGCCTGCGAAACACCCTCCAGGGGCTTTTTCAATAGACAACGTCTAGTGACACGTCATAGAACCGGTGCAGAAGGCCGGCAAATTGGCCGAAATATGCGGATGTAACATTGTTGTGGACGTCGCGGAAGTTCCCATGGTTGGTGATGTTGAAGATCCGTAACGCCCCGCGAAACTTATGATTCTTCGCCCAAGGAATCCAGCGCATGCGGAAATCCTTGGAAAGTTGCAGGTCGAGCGAGAAATAGGTTGGGAAACGAAGGCTGTTCGGCGTGCCGACGTAGTTCTGAAGAACATCAACGGCGGAATAAGGGAAGCCCGTATGGAGGTCAAGGACCGGGCTGGCGGTAATTTTCCAGGGGACCTTGAACCGGCCCTAGGTGACGAGCCGGTTGGGGACGTTGCTGGGCAAGGCCCCGAAAAGATCGGGACGGATGACCGGTTGTTCAAAGGGCACGTAAACGGCGGAGAGCGTGTTCAGGTCTCCGCGGGAAAGGCTGTAAACATACGAAATGTTGAAGTCGGCATTCTCTCGAGCTCTGACGCGCAGGGTGGTTTCAAGCGCGTGATAGCGTGAGGCGCCGGTGTTGCTGAGGAGGAGGACGGGACCGCCGGGGGCATTGTACAGCGGATTGACAATGAACTCTTCGTAGGAGCGACTGCTGAGATAATTCACCCGTGCCATCACGTTGGGCCGAATTTCCCGGTCCATCTCCACGTTCCAGGTCAAGTTGAACGGCGTGCTGTCGAGGCGGTTGTTCGAGGGCACGACGACTCCGTGCTCGTCCTTCTTCTCGTAGAAGTTACGGAGAACGATGGGCGGGCCGAGCGGGTTTCCCAGAGTGTCGTAATCAGTGACAACACGCGTGAGATTCTGGGTGAAGTCACCGGCCAGCAGCGGCAGGCGATCGTAGAAGAGGCCGATTCCCGATCGGATAATCGTCTTGGCATTGCGTCCCGGAGAATAGACCAAGCCGAGGCGGGGGGCGAATGCCGCATGCGCGCCGAGCGTCTGCCCGGAATAGCGCACCCCGTAATCAAGGGCGATCTGGTCGTTAAAGGCCCAGTGGTCCTGGGCGAATGCGGCCAATTCCGTATCTTCAGCGTTCAAAACACCTCCTCCCTGGAAGGTTATGAGTTCGGCAAGCGAGCCGTCCGGCCTCAGGAGTTGCACCGGGTGGGATTTGCTGAGGTCGTTATAGGAGCGATGAATAAACTCCCCCCCTGCCCTGAGGGTGTGTCGGCCGGCCCAATCTTTCTTTCCGGATTGATAATTCTGGAGCAGTTCTTGCTAGGCGCTAGCCCGAGTCCAGGCGTTGAAGAAGTTTCCTTCCCAATTGTCCGGCGTCAGGAGCATATCCTGTGAACCTTGCCCGTGCGCATAGCTGTCGAAGTCGGTGTACTGGAAGAGGGTCGTCAGCACCCCGCCGTCGGAGAACATGTACCTGTCTGTAGCGCCAACTGAGAATCCGCTCTGCGCATAGTCGGAGGATGCGGACTGCTGTATGAAAGAGTCGATATTGGCGTATTGCTCGCGCAACGGAAACACCTTCAAGTTGGCGGTCACGAGATTTTGGGGAGAAGAAACGTAATAGAGATCCGTGAACGAATCGACCCCTTGCTTTTTGATCTCGTTATGCGGCCAAGCCAACCCGCGCACAGGCTGCTTATTGAGGTCGTACATGAAGGATTCTGAGAAACTCAGTTTGTCGCCGAGGATAGGGCCGGTGAAGCTAAGGCGTGGTGAGTCGTCGGAAATACCCACGATCTGGCCGCTCTTGATGCGCACGCTGGGAAGAAAGTCATTCAGCTCCCAGTTCCATCGGTCCAGTGGAGCTTTGGTCTGGACACTCGTCAGCCCACCGGTAAAGCGGCCATACTGCGCTTGATAGGCGGTCTTCTGAACTTCCACAGATTCCACCGCGTTGAGGGGAACTTGAATCGAGAAACTTCCCGTAACCGGATCGACGGTCTCCGCAGAGTCAATGAGCAACATGCCTTGATTCTCAGTGACGCCTTTGATGTTTATTTTCCCGTCGGGGGTCCGAATAACTCCCGGCACAAGCGGCAAAGCCGCCAGGAATTTTTGCTCCACCAAGGGCAACGTCCGAAGCTCCCCTGAGCTGATCGTGGCCGGTGGTGCTGTGGTCTCCAAGGAGACAGCGGGCGCCTTCTCCTTTACCTCCACCTTTTGGTGGACGACTACCTCGCGGGGCAAGACGACCTGGACAAATGGCGCCTGTCCTTCGGCGATCCCGATATCCTTCTGAATCAAAGGCTCATATCCGAGCGCTGCGCAAGTCAGATCATAGCTTCCAGGGGTCAGCCCCGTGAATTCAAAGCCGCCGTTTTCTCCTGTTGTTTGGGTACGCCCTTCTTCGGGCAACCCGGGACCGACGAGTGTGCAGGCTGCCCCTGCAATCGGAGTGTTCTTGTCTCCCAGCACCTGGCCCTTAAGGGTCTGGGTTGGCGGCATCGCAGCGCAAAGGCTGAGTGCAATCTCCAGGAGGATTGCTATGGTGAGGACCGGGACCGTGCATCGGCATTCCTTGTTTCGCGGCATTAGTTACTGTTAGATGCTCAATTAAGCTGGACCCAATCCCCCTATTCTACTGCGACTTCAGGCAAGAAGGTAGCTCTGCAATCTGCATCTTTTTCCCAGGATACGACAAAAAGACTTGGCTTCCGCTTGTGCTCGCCGGAGCACCACCCCCTTACCCCCTCAAGTTGACCAACCGAGATAGCGACAATTGGGACCAGCGCCATTAGCCGTGAGTCGGTTGCAGTCTTGCCCGGGCCCAAAACCGTTCAAGAGCCAGGCTGCTCTCGGACATCCTGTACTTGCTTTTTCTGTTCCATTTGGTGCGCAGGACATACGAGTTCGTGTATGACGATGGACTTGGGTCTCCCATCATCTAGCGCCGTCTAGCCGGAAGTACTCATAACTTCTGGTATTTGAGTTGTTTGGCGCTAGCCAGTGTAATTGCGGAAAAATGGCCCACGCCTTGCTTGAAGCAGAAGAGGAAGAAATTCATAAGGAGGTCTTGACCTAGCATGAAGAAACTCTTGATATTGTTGTTCACGTTCGCGGTTGCGTTCGCGCTGGCTATGCCGGCGTTCGCACAGGAGACTCAGACGAAGACTGAGACGACCACCACCACCACAACGAAGCTGATACCGCTTCATGGCACCGTAAGCGACGACGGGAAAACGTTCACCAATGACAAGGACCAGAAGGCTTGGACGGTCCAGAATCCGGAAGCGCTCAAGGGTCATGAAGGTCATCACGTCAGCATAAAGGCCCACGTCCATGCGGACAAGGGTGAGATCCACGTCGTGTCGGTGAGAATGATAAAAGCGTCACAGACGACCACGACGAAGACTGAGACGAAAACTGAAACCACTCCTGCGCCCCCGCAGTAACCTTCGCTCCCAGCTTAGCCAGTCTGGATAAGATTTGAGACTGGAATTCTCAAGCCCCCGTACTTACCTACGGGGGCTTTGCTTTTGGTTTTGCCCTTGCCAGGGAATCCCCGCCAAGGAATGATCCAACTGCAATTCCCGATCAAGAGTGGAGGCAACGCTTCGCGTCTAAACCGGTTGACAGTTCATCCACCGGAAGCGAGACTATACTATCGCCTATCGTGGCAATCGAAGACGGGTGGGGCTCATGCCAGGTGAATCGAAGGATGTGCGCCGTTCGCTCGAGCAGGAGTTGATTTCCCGCGGGGTGCGGATGACGCATCAGCGGCGTCTCCTGATCCATTTGGTGCGCAGGACATACGAGTTCGTGTATGACGATGGACTTGGGTCTCCC
>JBAVYG010000310.1:0-20471 GCA_049698675.1 Terriglobia bacterium | reverse complement strand
AGAGAAGCATGATTGATAAGGTTTCGTTACGGACGACGCATTAGGGAGGACTTAGGTTAACTCAATCTGTTACTATTACTATAACGCCGCCCGAGATGAATATGCAACTCGAGGGAGAAGCATGACTGATAAGGTTTCGTTACGAACGACGCGTAGGGAGGACTTATGGCCGTAACCATGAAAGATATCGCGCGCGACCTCCATGTGTCCGTTGTAACGGTTTCGAAGGTGATCCGAAACCACACAGACATCAGCGAGGAGACGCGGCAGAGGGTGCTTAAGCGGATCCGGGAGATGAACTATCACCCGAACCTCGCCGCTCGCGCACTTGTCACAGGAAAGACGTATGCAGTCGGACTGATCGTTCCGGACCTCGTCCACCCGTTCTTCGCTGAGGTGGCAAAGGGGCTTTCCAACTCGCTCCGGCGCAAGAACTACAGCCTTCTGATCTCCTCTTCGGAGGAGGATCCGCGTCTGGAGTGCCAGGAGATCGAGAGGCTGCTGAGCCGGGGCGTGGATGGGATTGTCGTTGCCTCCACGCAGTGCACTGTCGAGAGTTTCAGACGCATTGAGGAGAGTAGGACTCCCTATGTTCTTATCGACCGGTGCTTCCAGGGGCTGGCGGCCAACTATGTCGGCGTGGACGATGTCGCGGTTGGTCGCCTTGCAACCCAACATCTCGTCTCGGTGGGCTGCAGGAGGATCGCGCATGTCCGGGGTCCGGCAACCAGCACCGCTCTCGGGCGCCTGGAAGGGTATAACCAGGCGCTGGCAGCGAACAATCTTGGGCCGTTCACTGAGTACGTTGTGCCAGCACGGTCCGGTGACGTTGGGACTTACGGCAGCGGCGCGGAGTCGATGAGCAAGTTGCTCAGGCTGAACCCGCCGCCGGACGGGGTTTATTGCTACAACGATCCCATTGGGATCGGAGCAATCGATACAATTCTCGGGGCGGGCTTGCGAGTGCCCGAAGACGTTGCAGTTATTGGCTGTGGCAATCTTCACTATGATAAATCGCTTCGCGTTCCGCTCTCGAGCATCGATCAGCAGAGCGCCACTATTGGCGAAAGGGCCGCAAAACTCGCTCTGTTTTTGATGGAAGCCAAAACTCCCCCCCGGCCAAAGAGCATCATCCTCGAGGCACGCGTTGTGGCGCGCGCCTCGACCCAAAGAAAGCCCGCATCGTGAACAACAAGGCTGGTGGGGCGGGATCGGCATGCCTTCACAGATTTCGAACCCTAATCAGCGCCGGACCTTTGGGAAGGAGTAGACACGTTGAGGTACGCGGATGTTCTTGCCGGCGGCTCAGGTACCCGCCTGTGGCCCATGAGCCGAACCGACCTTCCCAAGCAACTCATGCCTTTTATCGAAGGGAAAAGGTTGTTGAAGCTTGCCTTTGAGCGTCTTGAAGGCTTGGTCGAACCGCAGCGGCGCATCGTCTGTGCCGGCAAAGTCGAGGATAAAGTAGAAAGCTTCATCTATGTCCCCGGGGGTTCCGGAACTGGGCTGCGGTTTGACGGCTATACGACGGGTGTGATCCGGAAGCATATCCCCCAATCCCTACTGTTTTACCCTTTGGGTCTGCCGGATGTAACCAATTGAGAGGCGCCGGTTGCGTTCGGTATGCGCGCGCCGAGCTGGACTGCGGTGGCCGTGTGGCGGCGGTATGGTTCGGAGACCGTCGAACTTCCCATGGATGGTGGAGACGCTCATATTCTCTATCCGGCCGACCTGGGTATCGATATCCAGGCGGTGAATCGCAAACTCATCGTTCGATTTCCGCGGCCAAGAATGGGCTGCATCGTTTGCGTCTGAATTCTTGCTTGTGGACACACAAGATAGGAATCGTTGGTCCTACCTAATCAGGAGACAGTCGATGAAGGGATACATAATGCGAGTTGCGACGGTTCTCGCCGCCTGCGCCGGAATGCTCTTGTGTACTGCCGCCGTGCCGCGTGTGATCGCGCAAGACACGTCGACCCCGCCGTACCTGAATCCAGCCCTGACACCGGAGGTGCGGGCTAGGGATCTGGTGGGGCGGATGACGCTTGAGGAGAAGGCGTCGCAGCTCGTGAATCAGGCGCGCGCCATTCGGCGGCTTAAGGTTCCGGCCTACGACTGGTGGAGCGAGGCGCTGCATGGTGTCGCCGTTGATGGCACGACGGAATTTCCTGGGCCCATCGGTCTTGCCGCCACCTTCGACGTGCCGGGCATTCACGAGATGGCCACGGACATCGGAATCGAAGGGCGCATTGTGCACGCCCAGTCTGCGCACGACGGCAACTCGAGTATCTTCCATGGCCTCGACTTCTGGG
Source organism: Terriglobia bacterium (assembly GCA_049698675.1). Lineage (GTDB taxonomy): Bacteria > Acidobacteriota > Terriglobia > UBA7540 > UBA7540 > CAVROP01. Next base: position 18,156 of record JBAVYG010000310.1, on the reverse strand, counting down.
CCCCCAACGTCAATATCTTCCGCGATCCGCGCTGGGGGCGTGGCCAGGAGACCTACGGCGAGGACCCCTTCCTGAGCGCACGCATGGCGGTCGCCTTTGTCACCGGGATGCAGGGCGATGACCCGAAGTATTACCGCGTGATTTCGACGCCCAAGCACTACGCCGTGCACAGCGGCCCGGAGCCGACGCGACACTTCGCCGACGTTGACGTCAGCAAGCACGACATGGAAGACACGTACCTGCCGGCGTTTCGCGCCGCCGTCACCGAAGGCAAAGCCGGCTCGGTCATGTGCTCTTACAACGCCGTCAATGGTCAGCCGGCCTGCGCCAATGAGTTCCTGCTGCAGGATCAGCTACGCGAAAAGTGGGGCTTCCAAGGGTATGTGGTCTCCGACTGTGACGCTGTCCGTAACATCTTCAACGGCCATCATTACCGCCCCACACAGCCCCAGTCCTCCGCCGTCTCGGTCGAGCGTGGCATGGATAATGAATGCATCGACTTTGCGAAGGTGAAGGACGACCACGATTACAGGCCGTACGTCGAAGCTGTCCAGCAGGGCTACCTCAGTGAGAGTGCGATGGACACGGCGCTTATCCGCCTCTTCAGGGCGCGGATCAAGCTGGGCATGTTTGATCCGCCGGAAATGGTTCCTTTCACCAAGATCGATGAGAGCGAGCTGGACAGTCCGGCCCATCGCGCCATGGCCCGCAAGCTCGCGAATGAGTCCATGGTGCTGCTGAAGAATGATGGCACTCTGCCACTCAAATCAGGAATCACAAAGATAGCGGTGGTCGGCCCGCTGGCTGATCAGACGAAGGTCCTGCTCGGAAACTACAACGGAACGCCGACGCATACCGTCTCCATGTTGGAGGGCCTCAAAGCTGAATTCCCGGAAGCGAAGATCACGTTCGTTCCGGGAACCCAGTTCCTGCGCAACGACGGAAATCCTGTGCCGGACAATCTGCTGGCGACGGCCTATGGCAAACCCGGTCTCACGGCGCAGTACAGCAACTGGGAGGGAATAGAACCGGGTCCCGGAGCGAGGCCGGCACCGCTCATGAGCCGGGTTGAGCCGAATATCGACCTTAGCGAAAGCAATCTGCCAGCAGACGTCGCGGGGAAAAAGTCGGTTGGCGTGCAGTGGACGGGATTCCCGACGCCGCCGGATTCTGGCGACTACCTCATCGGCATACGCGCCGATGGCTTTGTCATGGTGATGGTTGACGGCAGACCGGTCGCGATGGAGTACAGAACCCACGGGGTCGAAGCGAAAGTCGGGTACGTGCATCTGGACAAGGGGCAGAAAGTGGCGCTGAGCGTCAACTACGGAAATATGGGCGGAGGCAAGCCTCGCGCGCAGTTGATCTGGGCGAGGGTGAACAATGCGCCCCTGCCCGAAGCTGTCGCCGCGGCAAAGAATGCCGATCTCGTGATTGCCGTCGTCGGCATCACCAGCCAACTTGAGAGCGAAGAGATGCCCGTCAACCAGCCGGGATTCCTTGGAGGAGATCGCACCAGCATCGATTTGCCGGAGCCGGAGGAAGCTCTTATCGAAGCTGTTGCTGCGACAGGCAAGCCGCTGGTGGTTGTGCTGATGAACGGCAGCGCGCTGGCCGTGAACCGGGCCAAGGAGCACGTTAATGCCATCCTCGATGCGTGGTATCCCGGCGAAGAAGGCGGCGCGGCCGTCGCCGAAACTCTCTCCGGCAAGAACAACCCCGCCGGCCGCCTCCCGGTCACGTTCTACAAGGACACGAGCCAGTTACCGAATTTCGAGAACTACTCGATGGAAGGGCGGACTTACCGCTACTTCACGGGCAAGCCGCTGTATCCCTTCGGGTACGGCCTGAGCTATACGACCTTCAGCTACAGTGACCTCAGCGTACCGCGAACGGCCGTGAGTGCGGGCGATCCAGTGTCGGCCGACGTGACCGTGACGAATACAGGAAAGGTAGCGGGCGATGAGGTCGTGCAGCTTTATCTGAAGTTTCCACTGGTCCCGGGTGCGCCCCAGATCGCTCTCCGCGGATTCCAGCGCATTCATCTCAATCCGGGCGCAAGCCAGAAGGTTCACTTCGAGCTGAAGAACCGCGACCTGGGCATGGTGACCGAGAACGGCCATCCCATCATCGCCGGCGGAGACTACAGCATCAGCATCGGCGGTGGTCAGCCAGATACCGGAGCGCCCGGTGTTACCGGACATTTCCGTATTGAAGGCCAGATCGACCTACCGGAATAGCTGAGGGGCCGATTCATTGAATCGGCCTTAACCCTTACCTGCAGTTACTGATGGCACACAGATTCGCGCTGAAGAACGGAATCACGTGGTTCTGAAAACGATCGGCGACGGCGCTGGTGTGGGTCCCGTGATAAATCTCAAAGCTGTTCTGAATGCCGTAGTTGTCGAGAATTTGGTGCAGCTTCTGCGCGTCAAAGCGCATACCGTCCTGGTCACCCACGTCCATCGCCATCGCACGGTATTGCCGCAGGTTGCCGATGTACTGGTCGATGAAGGCCAGAGGCGCGTTGGCCGTCCATTTGGCAATCACGTCGGGTTGGGGCACACCGTCTTTCCTGGGCAGGTCAAGATAGAGCGGCGGATTCTTCGGGTCGGGCGACCAAGCCGCGGCCGAGGCAAGCTGAGCGCGGACGAAGAACGACAAGCCGACCGCGTCCGCAGGAGTCTTTACCGATTCCAATGCCTTTTCTTGCTCTTCCATGGCCTGCCTGGCTGGATTTACCGGCCTGGAGCCCATCGGCGAGAGGCAGCAGGGACTCATGATATACAGACTGCCGAACACGTCAGGGTGTTTCATTCCAATCCGAGCGCCGCCATAGCCGCCCATGGAATGGCCTACCAGACCCCGGCTCATGCGGTTAGGAATCGTGCGGTAGTGCGCGTCAATATACGCGACCACATCGTGGGCGATGAACCGCTCGAAATCTCCCGTGGTGACGGAGCTCGAATACATCGAACCGCCGTACACCGTCTTCGAGTCGGGCAGCACCACGATCATCTCCTTCGCGCCTAGCGCAAAGGCACCCTCGATCGTCTGCGGCACATGAATCTCGTGGGTCCATTGCTCCGCTCCGATGGAATAACCGTGCAAGGCATAGACGACCGGGTAGCGCCGGTGCTTCCCCTTGGCGTAGTTGGGCGGCAGGAACACGATCACGTCGCGATCGACCGCATCACCCTCCAGATTCCCTTCTAGCGCTTCACCGTGAATTTTGATGTGCTCCACCGTCACAGCCTTCGCACCGGGAACCACGGGGGGCACTTCGCTCTGCACTTGCGCCTCCAGCCGAGGCACTAGAGCAACGCTTATCGCCAGCGTCGCAACAAAAAACAGCTTCGTTCACATCGTCCACATCTTTTTCATTGGAACACCTCATGATGTACAAAAAGCAGGCCCGAGGGCCCGCATGAACATACAGGCCCACATTCAGGAGCCAGTTAGCATTGGAAACACTGACACTCCTTTTTCGTCAAAAGAAGAATGAATTCTGAATAGTTGGCCCACAAATTGAGCTGTCTGTGAACCAACTCTGCTCAACGCTCTATTTACCGTCTTGCTGAAAAAGTCTTGGCGCGAAGTCTTTCAGATTGCGACGCCACGTCTGCCACTCGTGCGCTGTGCCTGGCGATTCATAGAAGACGTACTTGATGTTCGCCTTTTCGAGCATGGCGCGGAATGCGCCGATGGCGCCCGGGAATGGGTCAGGCTCCTGGGTGCCCATGCCGATCCAGAGCAGTTTGACTTTCGCGTTGAAGGCGGCACCGTCCTTGAAGGTCCCATTGAAGGCCGTGGCTGGATCGAGCGCTTCGGTGCTGAGCCCGTTCATTGTGCCGCTGAAGCAGGCCATGTAGGCGAAGGTGTCCAGGTTGTGGGTCGCCAGATGGAGCGCCTGATTGGCTCCCATGGAGAGGCCCGCCGCTGCCCGGTGATCGCGGTCCGGAAGGGTGCGGAAGCTGGAGTCGATCATGGGTATGACGTCCTTGGTGATCACGTCCTCGAAGGCGCTGAAATCGCCCGCTCCCCTGGCGCTGGGCGGCCCGAAGGGCCCCGACGGCCGCGATGCGTAACCGTTGTCCATGACCACGATCATCGGCACCGCCTTCTTCTCGGCGATGAGATTGTCCAGGATCAGGTTGGCGTGGCCCTGGAAGATCCATCCCGTTTCATCCTCGCCCATGCCGTGCTGGAGGTAGAGCACCGGATAGCGCGCGCTCAGGTTGGTGTCGTAATCCGCAGGCGTGTAGACGAAGCAGCGCCGCCAGGCTCCCGTAATCTTCGAGTGGTAGACGCGGATGTGGACATCGCCGTGCGGCACATCCTTCGCCAGGTAGTAGTCCGAGCCGTCCTCGGGCACCTCGATCCCGCTCGCGTCCTTGCCGGTGCCGAAGTACGCGTGGCTGCCGGGATCGTTCACGCGGACGCCATCGACGACGAGCTGGTAATAATGGAACCCCTCGACCAGCGGCGGAGCAGTCACGCTCCACATGCCGTCCGCGTCGCGGGTCATCGGATACTGCTTGTGCATGATGTCAACCGCGACGCTGCGGGCCTCCGGCGCCTTGAGCTGGAAGGCGACGCTGCGGTCGGGCAGAACGCGAGGATACTCGGCGCCCATCACGCTCGTCGTAGCGGGCCGCGCATCCTCGACGGCGGAGGCGCGGACGCCCTCCGGCGAGCGCCGCCAGGCAAAGTAGGCATCGAGCGCCTTGAGCCCCTCCTCGTTGGGAACCGGTCCGGTGTGGGGCGTTCCGGCGAAGTACATCAGCTCGGGAGACCGGTCGCTGAATGCCGGCCACGTTGGCACGCCCTTTCCGTTCGGGTCGCCGTGTTTAGCGAAGTTAGTCCAATAGGTGGACATCGCGTCGGAGATGGCGCGGTCCGCCTCCGTGGGCTGCTCGTGGTGGAGTTCGTTCAGGTGGCCGAAGACATACGGAACCTCCCTGCCATGCGGCGCACCGAGCCCGGGCTGGGGCGAGTCGGCGGGCGGCTCCGGATGCTGATCGAAGTAGTAATAAAAGACCTCGGACTTTCCAAGCTTCGACTGAAGCTCTGCCCAGACCCAGGTGTGCCAGCCGAACGCCGCATCACGGCTCAGGTCGCGGGCGGTCTTGGGCACCGTCGCCTCGCCGGCGGGATAGGCCTTCAGCAGGCTGTCAGCGAAACCGGCGTAGCGTTTGTGCACGCCATCGATGTACTCCCGCGGCGTGCGGTCATGGGAAAAGCTCGCTCCCTCATCCGAGTTGTATCCGATCAGGACAGGGACGTCGTTGAACTGCTTGGCGGCGTAAAGCGTATATTGGTCGGTGGGAATGACCCAGCCGTCGATGATGGGCCAGGCCAGGCCTCGTGTGGCGGCCAGAATCTTGTCTGCCGGCATCTTGCGCAGGTCGGCGATGGAAGCGGCGCCCGCGGTCCGTGCGAGCGACGCGCCGCCCCGTTCGGCGTCGACGAGCCTTCGCATGTTCTCGCCCGGCTGGCCACCGGAACGCGGAGGGCCAAAGGAGCCGCCGCTCTCCGAGATCGCGCCGTCGAACAGCCCTTTGGCCTGGGGCGAAGCGCACAACATGCTCACGGCAATGCCGCCGGCCGACTCGCCGAAGATGGTCACCTTCTTCGGATCGCCGCCAAAGGCCGCAATGTTCTTCCGGATCCACTGGAGGGCGGCGATCATGTCGAGAAGGCCGTAGTTGCCGGAGACGTGCTGGGGCGACTCGGCGCTCAGTTCCGGATGCGCCAGGAAGCCGAGCGGACCCACGCGATAGGCGATGCTGACCAGCACCACGCCCTTGCGGGCCAGGACCTCACCGCTGTAAGTGGGGATCGAGGTGGCGCCGCCGTTGAATCCGCCGCCATAGATCCAGACCAGCACGGGGATGCGGTCGGAGGCGGACCGCGCCGGGGTCCAGACGTTCAGATAGAGGCAGTCCTCGCTCATCGCGGGTGCCTTGCCCCCGTTCGGCGGGGGGCCGAAGCCGCCCTGCGCGCATTGCGGCGCGAACTTGTCGGCGGTACGCACGCCCGCCCACTTCGCGGCCGGCTGCGGCGCGCGCCAGCGCAGATCGCCGATGGGCGGGGCGGCGAACGGGATGCCGCGGTAGACAGTGAGTCCATCTTCTTTGGCGCCTTGCAGGACACCCTGCTCAACCTTCGCGGTGGTGCTCGCGGACACGCTCATCCACGGCGCTGCCGCGACGACGACAGCCAGCCAAATCACCTTCATCTTTAATACTCCTTCCTCGTAGGTATTTCACGGTGCCTGCACCGAAATTGCCTTTCCGGCGTATTCGACGATTTTGTCGGGGTTGGCCACTGGCGTCACGCCGGAACCGTGCCCGACGGACACCCAGACAACTTTGATTTCTATGCTTCGAGGCATTTCGGGATAACTTCCTTCTCGGTCTCCAATTGTCAGAGTTCGTGTCGACTCTGACCAGTGAAGCGGAATGGTCGAGTGCGCACCGTTTTCATAATCGTAGCCATCGCCCGCGTCCTGATACAGCTCGAACTTTCCGTCCACGCCCGGGTAAATCCGCAGTTCGATAGGTCCGGCGGGCTTCTCGTCGGCGTACTCAATTTCAGGGCCGAGGGGAAGAATCGAACCGCCACGCACATAGAGTGGAATGCGGTCCAGAGGCGCGTCGGCGTCGATTTCGCGGCCTCCCTTCTGCGATGCTCCCGTCCAAAAGTCGTACCAAGCGGGGGAATCCGGAAGATACAAAGTTCTGCGAGTAGCGTCCGGCTGGAGCACTGGGCTCACCAGGACTGCGGGCCCAAACATGAACTGATCACCCACGTCGCGACTCTTCGCATCGGTGCGCCAGTCCATCACGAGTGGCCGCTGGATGGTGTAGTCCTCGTTAGTGACGCGCCAAGCGAGGGAATAGATGTAGGGCATAAGGCGATACCGAAGCTTGTCGTAGTTGATCAGGATCGGTTCAACCTTGTCGTAGGCCCAAAGCTCATTTCGTGATCGGTGCCCGTGGGTGCGGAAGATTGGACAAAAGGCTCCGTACTCGAACCAGCGCGCGTAAAGCTCCTGATATTTCGGATCATCGAGAGGCTTGTTATGAGGCGGCCAATAACCGCCGATGTCAGTCGTCCAATACGGATATCCGGAAAGGGCGAAGTTCAGCCCGGCGGCCACCTGATGGCTCAAACCCCAGTACGAGCCGAAGACGTCCCCTGACCACACCGTGGCTCCGACTCTTTGCTGGCCGAGGAAGGCCGATCGCGTGAGCAGGAAGACCCGCTTCCTTTCGCTGGCAGCTCTCCAGTGCTGCTGGATGCCAAGAGTGTGCATGAACGGAAATATATTCGTGTACTGCGCGCCGTTGCCGATGGCAATGTGCTTGTTGCGCAATATCGCGTCCCCCATGTGGGGCCAATACTCTTCGGGCTCGGCGCTGTCCAACCAAAATGCGTCCCAGCCTTGGGAGAAAAGCTTGCCGACCAAGTGATCCCAATAAAAGTCGCGCGCCTTAGGGTTTGTTGCGTCATACACGTGAGCATTCGGCACGTCAAAGTGCTGTGCTATGAGTTCCCGGTAATTGTCAGACTTCGTATCAAAGAGCCCCCACACCGAAATCATGGTGTGGACGTGCTCATCATGCAATTGATTGAGTTCGGCGGGGATGTCGGGGAAGTTGGAATTGAAGACAGGGTCGCCTTCCGTCTTCCACCAATACCAGTCCTGCACGATGGCATCCAGGGGAATGTGTTCTTCACGGTAGCGATGCGCGATGCTCAACACTTCATCCTCGGACACGTAACGGTCCTTCGATTGAAAGAACCCATAAGCCCACTTCGGAAGCATGGGCGTGTGTCCGGTGAGGTTTCGGTATTCATGGATGATCTGATCCATTTCCGGACCGTAAATGAAGTAGTAATCCACGGAATGGCCTGCGAGCGAACGCAAGTTCAGTTCAAGCGGGAAGCGATTATCGGCCAAGGTCAGGGAGGCCGTGTTCCACATCAGCCCGTAGCCCTTGCTCGACAACAGCAACGGCATCGCGACGTCGGTGTTGTTCTGCGCGAGCTCGACGCTGGACCCGCGGTAGTTGAACATGCCACTCTGGTGCTGTCCCAGCCCGTAGAAGCCCTCGTCAAACTCAGGCGAGAACCTGTCCTCAACGTGAAATGTCTTCTCGCCGTTTAGCTCGGCTGGTTCATAGGTGCGCGGTATCGCGTTTCCCTCGCGCAGAAGGTTCTCGCCTCCTGCGGTGCTGTACTGCACGTTTCCCCACTTCCGAGAGAGCTCTATCTTCAGCGTGTCGGTGGTGAGGATGGCCGCTTCGGCTGTCTGTGACACCTGAAACTTCGCGCCTGGACACGACTCTTTCGCATCGAGCATCCAGGGCTGGTTCTGCTTAACTGTGTTAGGCGGCTCGGGCGTCGCCACAAAATGTATGACAGAGGAACGGCAAACGGAAATATGGAGACTTTCGCTCCCCACCGTAGCAGTCATGCCGTCCGGAGCTGGCGCGTGCTTGACGGGAGGCAGTGGAGGCACTTCCCACAGTTGAGCTCTTGCCTCCATTGTACTCCACAGGAAACAGCACATGCCGAGAAAGAGAGAAGTCCAGATTCTATGCCATGACCAAGCAAGCCATGCATGCTCGCGGGAACTCAATGTTCGATACTCCTTCCGCTGGGGTAATTTTGATGCCAGGATCAGTGGGGCACAGGAGTTTGGCGTCCCAGCTCGCCAAAGGTGCGGAAGCCCTCCATACGTCATCTTGCCCTCCAATTGACCAGCCTTCAGATCAACTCAGCTCAACAGTTCATTGGGCGGTTTCTTGAAAGAGTCTGGGCGCGAAGTCCTTCAGATCGCGACGCCACGTCTGCCATTCGTGGTCTGTACCTGGTGACTCGTAGAAGACGTGCTTGATGTTCGCCTCCTCCAGCGATGTATGCAGCCCCAGGAGGCCTGCCCGCATTCTCTCGGGTTCCGCTGTGCCGACGCCGACCCAGAGCAAATGCACTCTCTTGGCGAATGCGGCCGGATCAGCCATCGCCCCGTTGAAGGCTGTCTTCACATCGAATTTCTGATTGCCAAAAACCATAGCCCCGGCCGCTCCACTGAATCCGCCGATATAGGAAAACATATCCAAGTGATCGAACGTGACCTGGAATGTCTGCATTCCGCCCATCGAAAGGCCTGCCATGGCACGATGATCGCGATCCGCAACGGTTCTGAAGTTCGCATCGATGTAGGGGACCAGGACCTGTGTCAAATCGTCTTCAAAGGCTGCCATCATCTCCTGCATCGCCCGCCTCATTTCCGGTGAACCAAACGGCTTTCCGGCGAGATCAGGGGCAGGTTGGCCGGCGGGCCTGGCGTAGCCATACCCCATCACCAGGATCATTGGCTTGCAACTGCCGGTGGCGATCAGGTTATCGAGTATGAAGTTTGCGTGACCCTGCTTTGTCCAGCCGGTTTCGTCCTCGCCGGCGCCATGCTGCAGGTACAGCACGGGATAGCGCACGTTGGTCCGGGTATCGTAGTTCGGCGGCAGATAGACCAGTGCGTGCCGCCAGGTGCCCGTTACCTTCGAGTAGTACCAAATCTCACGGACCTGCCCGTGGGGCACATCTTGAGCTGAATAGTATGTGCTCCCCGGTTCGGGTATCTCGATTCCACTTGCGTCCTTACCTCCGCCAAAGAACGCATGGCTGTTGGGGTCGGAGACCTCCGCGCCATCAATGATCAGGGTGTAGTAGTGAAAGCCGGGAACAAGGGGCGGCGTCGTAACCGTCCAGAATCCGTCCGACTGCTTCACCATATCCAGTTTCGGCCCGCTCCAGAAATTCAGCCGGACCTTGGTGGCATCGGGAGCTTTCACGCGAATCTCCGCCCTCCCGGCACTATCTACGCGTGGATATTCCGCTCCCCAAACGTTGGTCGAAGCGGGCTGAAAATTGCCCGACTCTTGCGCGCTACAAAGACTTGCGAATAGGAGTATTGCCAGTCCAACCTGTTTCATCCCTTCCCTCCTCGTTCACTTGGAATTCAACCACGTTGCACGTCCGTGCATGTCTTGGTGTTAGATTTTTGCCTTCCTCCGCAAAGACCGCGCGATCTAAATCGCTTTCACCAAAGCCAGACCTTCCACACAGCATCACAAGCCGATTGGATGGAGCGCTCCATCCAGCACGATGGGCTTGCCAGGTTCGATCCGAGTCTCGGTCGACTCGTCGCCATAACTTATCCGGTATTTCATCGCATGATCGGATTGCAACCTGAGCTCAGTGAGATGACCTTCTTTCCACACGACGTCCATCTTGCCGCCGCCTCGCACGCGCACACCCTTCAGACTGCCGCTCGACCATTGACGCGGAAGGGCAGGCAGCACTCTGATTTCATCGGAAGTGCTCTGCACCAGCATCTCAGTAATCGCGGCCGGACCGCCCAGATTGCCATCGATCTGAAAGGGTGGGCAGAGATCGAACATATTCGGTAGCGTGCTGGTGGTGATCAAAAACTTCAGATTGGCATAGGCGTGTTCGGCGTTTTGGAGCCGCGCCCACAGAACTGCCCTCCATACCGACGACCAACCGGTTCCGCCGTCACCGCGCAGTTCGAGAGTCTTCTTCGCGGCAGCCCCAAACTCAGGGGTGGTTTCGAGACTGATGTCATGCCCCGGATAAAGCGAGTACAGATGCGACACGTGCCGATGCGCCGGCTCAGCTTCGGGATAATCCTCAATCCATTCCTGCAGCTCCCCACGCTTGCCAATTTGCAGCGGGGGCAAGCGCTTTTCAGATCTACTTAGTTCGGACCGGAACGCGGCGTCTGTTCCCAGGATTTCGGCAGCGCGTCGACAGTGTTCAAAGAGCTCTCGAATGAGCTCGATGTCCATTGTCGGAGCGTACGTCAAATGATGAGGCTTGCCATTCAAAAGGTACTGGTTCTCCGGTGAAGTTGAGGGATTCGTGACCAACCGCCCCGCGAATGCCGTGCCAGCAGGCGCCTCCACCAGGACACCGAGTACGAACTCCGCAGCTTCTTTCATCGCGGGATACGCTTGCCGCCGCAGGAACTCCCGATCTTCACTGAACTCGTAGTGATCCCACATCTGGTTCGCCAGCCATGCTTCTCCCATTGGCCAGATTCCCCATGGGCCGTCCACCGGCGTAGTCGCGCGCCAAAGATCGGTATTGTGGTGTAGAACCCATCCTCCGCTGTGGTAGTCCACGCGGGCGGTTTCCGCGCCGGTCACGCGCAAGTCGCGGATCAAACTCCACAGCGGCTCTTCCGTCTCCCAGAGATCGCCCGTGTCGGCCTGCCAATAGTTCATCTCCAAGTTGATATTCGTCGTCCATTTGCTGCCCCAGGCAGGATTCTGATCCTGGTTCCAGATCCCCTGCAGATTTGCCGGTTGCCCTCCCGACCGGGAAGACGAAATCAGCAAATAGCGGCCGAACTCAAAGTAGAGGGCGAGCAGGCTGGGATCGTCATTCGTGGCGAAATCCTTGATGCGCCGGTCAGTCGTCTCAGTGGAGTGGTCCTCTCCAAGGCGCAACTGTACCCGCGAAAACAAGTGGCGGAAATCATCCACATGCCTCTGCCGCAATCGCTCATAAGAGAGCTTCGACGCGCGCTGCAGATACCCTGTAGCGGCAACCAGAGCATCACCACTGATATCCCGGTAATTCTCGAAGCTTGTTGCGTTGCCGAACAGCATGGTCACAGAGTTGGCGCCCGAAATCTCCAGATGCCCTCCAGCGGCGCGGACGGAACCGCCATCGGCGAGCACCTTCAGCACCGCGGCGAAGCGCATGCCTGGCTGATCCCAGGAGCCTGTCCAGGACCGAGGCGGATTCTGTCGAGATTGGATTTGACCGGTCAGTTGCAGAGTATCGGCTGCAGTGCTTTCGATGTGCGTTCCGGGCTGGGGAGAATCCATCCCTGCATTGAACGTGACCTGGCCTGGCTGACTGGCTGTGATTCGAACTACAAGCACCTGGTCGGGGTAGGAAATGAATACTTCACGCCGAAAGTTCGCAGTCCCGACTTTGTACGTCGTTTCCGCAATCGCGTCGTCCAAGTGCAGTTCGCGACGGTATTCTGTCGCCTGACCATGTCCAGGGAAGTGCAGCCGCATGTCACAGAATGGCTGATATGGCATGAGCAACTTCGGCCTACCCATCAGGCTTTCCGATAGCTTTTCAGCCTCGTCCACCTTGCCCGCGAAGATCAGCTGCCGAATATCGTTGAGATGGGTGTATGCATCGGGATTCGTGTAGTCGTGAGGACCTCCGCCCCAGAGGGTGCCCTCGTTGATTTGCAGGCGCTCATCTTCCGTCCCGCCAAACACCATGGCGCCAATGCGCCCATTGCCGAGCGGCACAGCCTCGGTCCATTTGGTGGCGGGTTTGTCGAACGTGAGCTTGAAACCGGAGTCCGATGCCCGCGCGCCGGTGCTCAGCGCGGTCACTACTACGACCGCGATCCACGCTGTTCTTATCCCCGACTGCATTTTTCGGTGCAGCACTTCGCTCCTCCGAATGTTGCCTCGCGAATGACTCGGGTGCGGTTATCCGTTCACATCAATACGAAAGAACCGATTTAGTGGAGAAGCCCCTTGTCGAACTCGACTGGAACAACTGCGCTGCTGTTCCAGGGCTCTGCCAATTCGACCTTTATGATCACGTCAAGCGTACCTGTCGCGACAGGTGGTACTTTGATGGCTAGCTTCTCGTCCTGCTCACTGTAGGAAACAGAGTTCCCGTTAAGATCCGTGATTCTCACGATGCGCGTGGGTAGGTTCGGAAGTTCCACGCTCTTACTTTCCGGAACCCTCAGAACATGCACGTACACAGTCTTGCCTCTGTGTGTCGAAACTCCATAATCTCCCGGGAGCCAAGGCCCGCCGCGGGTTCCGTAGATACTTTCTCCGTTTTGTTTCAGCCAGGCACCGATTTCGTGTAAGCGTTCCACCTGGCTCGGATCAATCTCGCCGTCGGGCCGAGGTCCCACATTCAGGAGAAAATTGCCGTCCCTTCCGGCTGCGCCGATTAGGAGTTGAAGAATTCGCGCCAGCGGCTTCACCTTGGCATCTTTTTGATAGCCCCATCCGCCTTCAACAATGGTGGTGCACAGCTCCCACGGCGTCTGGTTATCGAATTTTCCCAGCGCGCCATCTCCTTCTCGGGAACGGAAGTCCGCCGGGCCGTCGGTACGATCATTGATGACGATGTTGGGCTGCTTTTCTCGGAGGAAGCCAACAATCTGGTTATCCTGCCATTCGAATTTACCACTGTATGGCTGGTCTGGAGGACGAGCGTGCCAACGGCCATTGAATTGAACTCCTCCAAATCCGAGCCATTCGTTACCGCCGCCATCAAACCACAGGATGTCCAGCTTGCCGTAATGAGTAGCAAGTTCCGATATCTGGCGCCGATATTGCTCCCGAAGTGCAATTGCGCTGTCCATGTACAGGTCCGGAAAAAAGAAACCGGGAAACCGCCAATCCAACGGTGAATAATAAAGACCAACACCGAGACCCGCATCGCGTACCGCTTTCACGTAATCGGCAATGAAGTCATGGTGTGCCGCGGATTTCATCGCAGTGAAATCGCTGCCCGGGTCGTCGAACAACGCGAAGCCATCATGGTGACGGGAGGTCAAGACGACATACTTCATGCCCGCGTCTTTCGCAGTTTGGGCCCATTTCTCTGCACTGAAGTGCTCAGGATGGAATTCCGCCATGAGCTTCGAATATTCAGTTCTTGGTATCTGCTCGCTCCACTGGACCCATTCTCCGCGCGCGGGAATTGAATAAACGCCCCAGTGCATGAATAACCCGACGCGCGCGTCTCTCCACCACTCGATCCGCTTCTGGGCACTGGCGTCCGTCGCGAGCGGAGCCCATTGTGCTGTGAGCCGAGGCGTAGGGATAGTTAAGAGAATGAGTATGACTAACGCATGATCGAGTCTTGACATTCTGTCTCCTGCGAGATCTGCATGGCATCAAGTCTTTGCGTTTGCCTCGCCGGCATACCGCACGCAAGCTGATGCTCCGGGTCATTGCACCGCAAATGAGTAAATGCTTACGCTAAACGGCGGGACGGACATCGTATCCGGCACGGATGTGAGTTCCTGTTCCTCGACTTCAACTCCCGGCTTTTGTCCCACGGTGATGGTTGCGTTAACGCTCGCCGGTGCCATGCGCCAAAGGTATCCTTGATTTGAGAGCGTGGCGCCGGTGATCGAGAGCTTCAGGCGCTGCTTGGAGTCCGACGGATTCAGCACAGAGAACGTGAGCGTCTTGCGATCGTCGCTAAGCGCCGCGCTAACGTCCAGTGGATAGGTATCGCTGCCCGGCTCGACTGCGGGCTGGTCGCCGCCGACGGGGTATATCGGCTTCGGCTGCGGCGAGTCTCCGGATACTTCCACAGGTATCGTGCCGAAATGTTCGCGATACATCTTGAACAAAAGACCTGTCGGATTCAAAACAGCGGCGGTCCGGTCTTCGCTGATCATTGCGGTCGCGAACGTGAACGCGCCTAACTGATAGAGATCGGAACGGCGAAACATCTCGTGAAAGGCCCAGGCATAAGCCGGAACCACCTTGTAGGAGTTTGGTGGAGCTCCAATGTAGGCCCATTCGTCCAGGCTGATCGGTACCGGCTTTGCTCTGAGCGCCGGGATGCGCTTCAGGTACTCCTGATAATGCTCGTATTTCACCCGGACTTGAGTGGCGGGTGCGCGTTCCCATTCGATCAAGGACTGCGGCCCGGTGCTGACTTTCTCACCTTTCTCGAGATCGGTTCGCTGACCGCTAGTGGAGTAGAAATGCTCGCTGAGCAGGTCCATGTTGTCGAGGCAATGGGCAAGCAAGTTGCCACTCCAGTCTGCTGGAGAGAGGTAGTCAGGGACGATCTGGCCGTTCAGGCGCTTTGCCTGCTTCGAGCCGGTCATGGCATCCGGCATTGCGCCGGCAGCGATTAGCTTGATCGCCGGATCCACTCGCCGCATCGCTTTTGCGAACATGTTGTGCTTAAGTTCCCATTGCGCGACGGGCATGAATCCCAACTGCCATTCACCCCAGGGTTCGTTACCAATGCCCCAGAACGTAATGTGGTACGGTTCCGGATGGCCGTTTGCGGCACGCAATTTCCCCATAGGAGTGGTCACCGCGCCATTCGCATACTCGACCAGTTGCGCGGCAGACCATTCGTCGCCGAACCCGGCGTTGACCGTCACGTAGGGCTCAACATCGAGCAGGCGGCAAAGCGTGACAAATTCGTCCGTGCCCACGTCGTTAGGCTGTACGGCGTGCCAGACCGGGTCCATAGTCGGCGGACGCTTGTCCGGATCGCCAATTGCATCACGCCACTCGTACCCGGAAACGAAGTTTCCCCCGGGCCAGCGATATACACCAGAATGCAGTTGTTTCAGTGCCGCAATCACTTCCGCGCGAAAGCCTTGCACGTTGTTGGCCGGCATGAAAGAGACTGCCCCGATGTGAAAGGATCCCATGCCCGTGCCAACAATCTCTAGCCGGGCATCATCGCTGTCCCGCTGCACTTGGAAGCTCAGCGGAAATTTGTGATAGGTGCGATGCAGTTTGTTAATAACGACTGTCTGGCGATCGCCGGATGCATTGCCCCAGATGAGACTTACTTTCACAGTCGCGCCAGGAGTACCCGTTAAAACTATGCGGCCCGTGTAGGATTTCTCTTTGCGCACCACCAAACCCGCTTGTTGGATTCCGCGAGCCTCAGTCTGACTCAACTTTACCATCGGCGTGCGATCGCCGACATAAGGGCGATTGGTATCCATGGTGACGACGTCGTCGGCGCCGATTGGTGTCCAATGGCGCAGCGCAGTGCGCCTCCAAGCAGGTCCGGTTGGTTCGGCGGGAGGATGCGACGTGATCGGATAGTAAAATTTCCGATCATCCAGCATCTCCGCCCATATGTTGTTATTAACGATTCCTCCGATGTGCTCCAAAAACTGCCCATAAACGTATCTCGAGATAGGAGCGCCAGTCTTGGATACATCCATGCTGGCATTAACCAATTGAGTTTGAGCAGAAGAAAAGGGTGAGAGGAGGAGTGCGGCCACTAGAAAAAACTGCTTTGTCATAGTTGGATTCTCAGCTTTCGAACCTGTAACCTAGTTCCAAGGTTTTATCCTGACGTGTGTTGTTGTTCATTGCTCAACTGAGACAACGGTCACCGATTTCGGCTCCAGTTTCAGAGCCAGCTTTCCGCCTGAAACCTTTGCTGAGATGGGCTTCGGCACGACCGTATTCGGCGCCTCGAAAGTGTTGATGCTATCAACGCTGGGCGCCGTCAACGTTTCTCCCGCCGCTGATTTGGCACTGATGCCAGCCAGGTTTGCTTCAATTTCGACTGATTGGTTGGGATCAAGATTCGTGATTTCCAGCCATAGCTTCCCAGTGGTGTCCTTCGCAGCGATGGCATCCACGCGTGGCAAGCCGATCTGGTCGTGCGTGTACGTACCAGCGTTAAGCGTACTCGGCACGAACGTGGCGTCCTGGAACGGCACGTACATTTTGAACACGTGGTAAGACGGAGTCAGAACCATCTTTTCTTTGTCCGTCATGATCATCGCCTGCAGCACATTGATCATCTGGGCGATGTTGGCCATCCGGACACGCTCGGCATGCCGGGCAAAGATGTTCAGATTGATGGCAGCCAGAATGGCGTCGCGAAGGCTGTTTTGCTGAACGAGAAAGCCGGGATTGCTGCCGGGCAACGGCGCATACCATGCGCCCCATTCATCAACGACGAGAGCGACCTTTTTCTGTGGGTCGTACTTATCCATAATGGCCGAGTGCTTGGTAATCAGATCTTCCATGTCCAGCGTCGACTCGAGAATCTGAGCCTACTCGCTCTCTCCGAACCCCACGGACTTAAAAGAAGGCGGCCACCGCACGACCGTGTAGGAGTGCATCGAAAGGCCATTGATATCCCAGCTCCACGTGTGATGCTGATAGGCCTTCATGAGGGCCTCCGTCCAGTCAGTCCACCGAGGTCCATCGCCGCCGGGGCCGACGGCAATCTTCAGCATCTGCTGCTTGTGCTGCTGTTCCGGATTGAAGTTGCGGACAAAGCGGCTGTAGATCTTCATCTGGCTCAGATAGTAGTCGGGTGTCATGTTGCCGCCGCAGTCCCAGCTTTCGTTACCGATGCCGAGAAACGCGACCTTATAGGGAGCAGGATGGCCATTGGCGGCGCGCTCCTTCGCCAGAGTCGTCGGTTGCGCGGTAGTCATGTATTCCAGCCATTCGGCCGCTTCCTGCGGAGTACCGGAGCCGACGTTGATTGAGATGTACGCGTCGCTGCCAATCTGGTCGAGGAAGTCCATGAATTCGTGTGTCCCGAACGTGTTCGGCTCGATCACACCGCCCCAGTTCGGATTGAGAGTTACTGCTCGCTGAGGGCCGATGCCCTTGCGCCAGTGGTATTCGTCCGCGAAGCAGCCGCCGGGCCAGCGAACATTCGGCACCTTTATTGCTTTAAGCGCGGCATCAACATCGTTGCGTATGCCGCGAGTGTTGGGTATCGACGAATCCGGGCCAACCCAGATCCCGTCATAAATGCCGTGCCCGAGATGTTCCGCGAATTGGCCGAAGATGTTGCGGTCGATCTTCGCGCCGGTTTTGGATGTATCAACTGACAATTGCACCTTTTCTGCGGCCATGGCAGGCGCAGTCAGGGCAATGACTATCAACGCGAAACGCAGAACAAATGAAAACGCTCCAAGCAATGCTCTTTTGGGCAATGAGGAGCACTTTACGAATAAAACTTTACTCGTCCAAATCGAAGAGAACTGACGCATCGAGCACTGGGTTCTCACTTCCGAGTTGGGGGCAAGGGTAAAGGCCATTTGTTTTCTCCGGGGAATGGGGAACCAGCCGTTGGTTTGTTCGACAAAGCGAAATCAGAATCGATGTCAGTATGTGTCCGAATCACAAGCAGTCGTTTACTCAAGAAACAGAGATTAGCGATAGGTGTGCATTGTAGATCAATCGTCATTGCAGATCAATCGTCAGATTAATTGTGTCGCAGCAATATGAGAAGTTCCTATTCCAGCAAAGTAGAAAGTTCCTGTTGAAAACCGGCAAACTGGCCGGATGAGCAAACAGGAGATGCTGGTGA